>NZ_QTYG01000042.1:0-21304 GCF_003462045.1 Ruminococcus sp. AM31-15AC
AGCGTCCCTTTGGGGATGCACAGCTCATCTGCTGCTGCCTTGGTGCCAATCTCCTTTGCGAGCTTTATTGCCTGCTTTTTAAACTCTTCATCATATTGTTTTCCTGTTCCCATTGATGACACACTCCTTTGTTTTTATTATACTTTGATTGTTTTGTATGTGTCAAGTTTTATTATACAGGATTAATATATGGATAATGAGCGAACGGATTTTACGAAGATTGAGATCGATGGTCAGGAATATTTGCTCTTTGAATCTGATACTGATGTGACGTGCATTTGGGATAACGGTAGGTATATATTGTCAATTTCCGGCAATCTTGACAAAGAAACTGTTATAGATTTATGCAAGTCTACAAAGTTACAAAAATAGTCTTACTAATTTGATTTTTTATTGTTATATAGGGTAGAGAGGTCGATTTGATCTTTCTACTCTATTTTTTTTGAAAGGATAATAAAAGATGAAAAAGTTATTAGCGTTACTTGTTTCTTCCATTATGGTGTGTGGCGGTGGCATATCTGTTTGTGCTGAGCCTCAGTTAAGTACTCCTATCGAAGGTGAATTCACAGAATACTATAAGTATACTTCCAAAGTTTATAACAGTATGACTATTTCAAATAAGACTGCTTCGTGCAAAAGTACGATAATGGGTTTTTCAGATAAGACAACTAAAGTGGTTGTTACACATACACTAGAGAAAAAGAGTGGAAAATGGTGGAGCAATGTTACAAGCTGGACAAAAACGTTCAACACATATACAGCGATATATACCACGTCTAAATCATCGTTAAGCAGCGGTACATACCGTCTTAAAACAATCGCAAAGGTCTATAATGGTTCTGATTATGAGACCATAACTATTTACAGCAAAACAGCGTCCTGCTAAAATAATAGGCTGTGTACAGAAAGGACAGGTGATTCCAATGCAGTAATAAAATTTATATAATCCAAAATCAAAAAACAAAACATTGACATTCAAATATTTGGATGTTATAATAAGAAAGGACGTTTAATATGAAAAAGATCGTAAAAAGGATCGCAGCTATGGGTGCTGCTGTTATGATGATGAGTTCTATGGCTATTGGGGCTAGTGCATATAATTCCGGAGATACATATTCAAGTGCGACGTGGACAATAAGTGCAAAATACACACAAAGCACTAAATCTATAACCAAGACTCTTAAAGCTGGCAATAAAGTTAAGATCAACAACGGTACAACAAAGAATGTTATTATAACAAGTTGGACTGGGCAAGATGAGGTGCTCTATTCTAATGTTACGTTTAGTTCACCAAATGGCAGCAATAAAGTAACGATAGATAAAAGAGACAATTATGAGTATTTTATAACGATGACATCGTCATATAAACCAACAGCAGAAGTGAAGAATAAAATCACACTCAATAATTATGATGAGGATGATATAAAAGCTTCAGGATACACAAGAACGCCTAAATAATGTGCTATGGCTGCTGCTTGTCGGCAGCCATTTTTATAAAAGGAGCAACGATGAAAGAAATATTTAAGATATTTGTACTTCTTGTGATGATATGTACGTTTACAGCCTGTGCAGCAGGCGGTAAAACCAGTGATACAAAAGATATCAGCATAAAGCTTGAGAGCTTTTCTGATGTAAAAAAAGATATTTTGTCAACTGATACAGAGTATGAAAATATTTCTGTACCGACTGAAACACTTCAAGCCTTGGCAAATGATCTGCCGGAAAAGGCTGAACTCGCTGACCTAAAGCAGGTGAACGATCGTGAGCAGTGTTTCGGTAAAATAAGGCCGCTGTTTATTTCCGACAAGGACTATAAGAAAGAGTATTATCAGGGCTTTGACAGTTCTTTTCCTGCCGGCAACGTTTATGATGACACAACGTACTATTTAAATGTTGCATCAAATGGAGGCATCGGATTTCTTTCTAAAGAATCTGCCTATGACTGTGAAACGATAAAAACAGTTTTTGTAGACAGACCCTATGAAGACGAAGAGTATGTTCTTGGCGGACAGACGTATAAACTCAGTCAGGGCGTTGAGTATGTAGACGGCTTTTTGCAGGCTTTGACCGACAGCGGATTTGGAAATATGAAAATAGCTTACGTTGATGTATTGAAATACGATCAGGAAAATGCTCTGCTTTTTCATATTCAAAGAACCGTCGATGGAATCGCCCTGAACGATTTCTTTTATAGCGACGGGGATTTTGATGAATATCCGTATTTTGGAGCAAAGCTGTATATGACCGCTCCAAACACCGTAGGAGAGTTCTTGGGAGATCATGGCTTTTGCGAGCTTGACGGCTCTGCGGAAAGTGTCGATAAATGCGTTACCTTAGAAAGTGCTTTAGATATATGTGAAAATACACTTGCGGCAAATCATAAATATACAGTCAATAAAATAGACCTCGGATATATGCAGAATGTTGTTAAAGCAAACGGTGAACCATGGAACAAGGATAGCGACGGACAGTTCTATTTTCAAGGTGATACAAAATATAAAACAGAGCTTGGCTGGTTTATATGGCTCGACACCACCACAGACAATGAACGAATGGTATTTGTCAATGCTCTGAATGGAGAAGCTTTGGTACTGTTCAACAATGCAGATGTTTCGGAAAACTGAGGATAGAACATGAATTTCAATAAGTGTCTGAAAACACAGCTTTATAAAATGCTCATCAGCCCTGTGCCTGTAATATGTGCCATTATGATATTTGGCTTGTGCTGTATAACAAATGTTTACACCGATGCAGACGGCGGAAAAGGCTATTCAGTATTGACCATACTGCTTTTGCGTGACCCCACAGAGGCTGTTGAAGGAAATTCTGTCGTTCGTGAAAATATCATTCGTGCAGCTATGAGCAGCTGGCTGATAATGTTTTCGCCTGTTGTATGCGTTCTGCCGTTTGTTAAAAGTGTTTCAGCAGAGAACAGCTCGTTAAAGCGGTTTGAAATGCAACGCAGCGGAAAAATTGCTTTTGCTGCATCAAGACTTGTGTCGGCGGTGCTTACTTCAGCGGCGGTACTTTGTCTGGGATACGGGCTTTTTGTGATATTTACAGTAATTATGTTTCCGTCTGTTATGGATACGAACAGTCATTCAGCTGCGGCAGTGCTTCATTCAATGAGTATAGGCTGCTTTTATTTGAGCCGAATGGCAGGTGCTTTTATAATAGGAGCGTTAAGTGCATTGCCTGCATATATCATCTCTGTTTTCAGCAGAAACAAATATATGATGACTTGCATACCGTTTATGTTCTTTTATTTTTACAATACTCTTATAAACAGACTTTCAAAAGGGTTTTCCGCCAATGTCGGAAAGATCGTCAGCTTATTTTCATTCAACGGGATATTCCGAGCCATAGAAAACGGCATGACTGTGTATGTGATCTTAGCCGCAGCCGTATTGATGATACTTGCGGCGATAATTGGCGTCAGCTTCTTGCAAAGGAGGTATGACTGTTGTGAGTAAAACAAGAATAAGGGCGGTATGGGGGACGGCACAAAGTGAATATATCAAATGGATATGCAGTTCAAGAATGTTGATATTTCTATGTGCATTGATATTCATAGATCAATTTGCCGTAAAGCCGTTAGTTGAGATATCAAAACAAACAGGCGTTAAACTTGGTCTGTTTGAGCCGTTTATTGCAATAACCAATTCAGACGTACTGCTGATGATAATGCCCATAGTTTTTATTACGCTTATAGGAGATTTTCCTAAAAACGATGGAAATATGCTGTTTTGCGTGCAGCGCACATGGCGTGTTAATTGGCTGCTTGGGCAAATGCTTTTTCTTGTTATGTCTTCACTTACATTTATGCTTGGAGTTATACTCAGCACGTTTCTTGCGGCGGCAGGTCATTTGCAATGGAGCGAACAATGGTCGGCAACAGTCACAGATTACAGCAGGCTCTTTCCCGAGAACGCCGATAGCTTTGCTGCAAATCTTATTCCTGAAAATCTTTACTACCAATATGTACCGCTGCGGTCGGCAGGCAATTCTGCGGTGCTGATATTTCTGCTGTTGTTGGTGTGCGGTCTTATTATGCTCGTTTTTGCAGAGCTTAGGCAAAAGCTTCTGGGTGTAGGCATAAATGTCTTTTTACTTCTGGCAGGCGGTGCGGCAATATACCTTGAAACGCCGATACGCTGGGCTTTTCCGTGTTGTAATGCCATAGTGAAAACGCATTTTACAAAGTTCTTCAGGCAGCAGATATATGAAATATCTTATTCCTACATATATTTCTTTTCAATCATAGTATCTTTGATCTTGCTGTCATTAGTTTTGCTACGGAAAACTAATTTTCTGACGGCTGGGGAGGAATGATAATGGATATCATAGGAGTTAGCAACGTGTGTCTTACTCTTGGCAAAACGGAGATACTAAAGCACATAAATGTGTCCTTTGAGGAGGGCAGGATACACGGACTTATCGGCAGAAACGGCAGCGGCAAAACGATGCTGATGAAGTGCATATGTGGTTTTATCAAGCCAACATCAGGCGAGATAACAGTTGACGGCAAGAAGGTCGGAAAGGACGTTGACTTCCCGAAAGATATGGGTATCATTATTGAAACACCTGGGTTTATCCCATACTATTCAGGCTACAAAAATCTCAAGCTGCTTGCAGGGCTCAACAACAAGATCGGCAAAGAGGAGATAAAAAGCAGTATGAAACAGGTGGGACTTGATCCTGACCTAAAGCGTCACGTTCGTAAATACAGCCTTGGTATGCGGCAGCGTTTGGGACTTGCACAAGCCATTATGGAAAATCCGAAGATACTCATTCTTGACGAGCCTTTCAATGGTCTTGACAAGGACGGCGTAAAAGAAATGCGTGAATATCTGCTCAGCTACAAAGAACAGGGCAAGACTATCCTTATTTGCTCTCACTCAGCGGAGGATATTTCTGTGCTGTGTGATACTGTGCATGAAATGGATAAGGGTGTGATAAGTGAGATCCAGGGGTGAGCTGATCAAAAAAACATCATCTGCGTCAGTGCGAGGCTTTGCCGTTGGCTAAGAATGGGACATTGGAAAATAAACCGGATAGCATTTTCAAATAAGTTTTGATATATAACGCAAAAAGACAGATACCTCAGTCAAATGAAGTATCTGTCTTTCTTATTTCTTAGTTATAGCCTGCTGTATAGGTCTTTCATAATAGTTGTTGAAAAGCTTCTATATTAGTACCGAGCTAAGCCGTCCGCCATATTTTTTATATTGTATTAAAGCTGTGTATCAACAAAAATTGTATAGATAGCCTTCATTGCAGATTCAAAATCAGCCTCGTTTACACCGATGATGATGTTAAGCTCGCTAGAGCCCTGATCTATCATCTTTACGTTTACATGAGCGTGTGCAAGGGCTGAGAATATTCTGCCTGCTGTACCTCTGTTTGACTTCATTGCACGTCCCACAACTGCAATAAGCGCAAGGTCTGTTTCAATATCAATTGTATCAGGGTGACAGTTTCTGTGCAGACCTGACATTATCTCCTGCTCCTTTGGAGCAAACTCTGCCTGATGAACAACGACAGACATTGTGTCGATACCTGAAGGCATATGCTCAAAGCAGATACCATTCTTCTCGAATACTTCAAGAACTCTTCTGCCGAAACCAAGCTCTGCGTTCATCATATCCTTTTCGATATTAACTACAGTAAAGCCCTTCTTTCCTGCTATACCTGTGATAGTGAATGCAGGCTTCTGAGATGTGGACTCAACGATCATTGTACCCATATCCTCAGGCTTGTTTGTGTTCTTGATATTTATTGGGATACCTGCTTTTCTTACAGGGAAAATAGCGTCCTCATGAAGTACGCCTGCACCCATGTAAGAAAGCTCTCTCAGTTCCTTATATGTTATGGTAGTGATAGGCTGTGGGTTGTCGATAATTCGAGGGTCGCATACCAGAAATCCTGATACGTCTGTCCAGTTCTCATAAAGATCAGCGTTTACTGCTGCGGCAACGATAGAGCCTGTTACGTCAGAACCGCCTCTTGAAAATGTCTTGATAGTATCGTTAGGCATTGAGCCGTAGAAACCAGGTATTACCGCATTGTCAAGTGTAGCAAGTCTTTGAGGAAGCACCTCATTTGTTCTTGCAGAATCGAACTGACCCTGATCGTTAAAATAGATAACATCGGCAGCGTCAATAAAGTTATATCCAAGATATTTAGCAAGAACGATACCGTTAAGATACTCGCCACGGGAAGCCGCATAGTCACGTCCCGCCTTGCCGATAAAGCAAGCCTTGATAGTTTCAAACTCCTTTTCAAGAGAAAGGTCAAGACCCAGATCATTGATTATGCCGTAATATCTTTCCTTGATAGCGTCGAACTCGCTGCTGAAATCCTTGCCCTTTGCAGCAAGATCATAGCAGCCGTAAAGCATATCAGTTACCTTTGTATCGTTTGAAAATCTTTTACCAGGAGCAGACGGCACAACAAATCTTCTTGAGCTTTCCGCTGTGATTATCTCCTTTACCTTTTTGAACTGCTCAGCACTTGCAAGAGAGCTTCCACCGAATTTTACAACCTTTGTCATTTCACAAACCCCTTATAAACTATAGAATTATTCCTGTCTGCGTACTTTTCCCACGCTGACGTTACAATAAATAGTATACCGAATTTGCGTGATTAAGTCAATGTATAAATGGACTAATTTTTATAGTTTTTTCGGTGTATGTTTGTGAAATACGCTTGTATTTGTATGACGGACAACTCATACTTATCTGTCTGCCTATTATCTGTAATGTTCGTCTATCCACTTATCATGTTTTCGTGAAAGAAAGCCCCAGCGTTCTTCAACACAAAATGCAGCAGATAAAACAAGCAGCAAAGAAAGCAGCACAGCCGCAATAATAAAAATAGCCATATTACTTACGTTCACAAGAACGCCTCCCGTCTCGGTTTTGTTATGACTATATTATAGCGTTCCTTACTTAAACAGACCTTAATGCAAAGTGAAAACTATGTAAAAAAAAGCCCCGACCGAAGTCAGGGCTTTTTTCATCAGACTGCTTAAACCGTCACAGCCTGAGTATTATTCTTTTTAAGCACCTCAATAAAATCTTTTTCAGGAACAGGCTTTGAGAAGTAGTATCCCTGAATGAAATCACAGCCCATGCCAAGAAGCGTGTCGAGCTGGTGCTTGTCCTCGATACCCTCGGCAACTATCTGCATATTGAGCTTCTTTATCATCGCCACTGTACTTTCAATGGCGATATGCGCCTTTTCGCTCTTGAAACATTCCCAGACTATTTCCTTTTCAAGCTTGATGAACCTGAAAGGCAGGCTGAGAAGATATGTCATATTTGAATATCCCGTACCATAATCGTCAAGAGCAAACTTCACACCATAGTCGGAAAGGGTCTTGATGTTTTTCTCCATAATGTGCGGAGTATACACCGCCGCAGTTTCCGTTACTTCAAGACAAATAGATGACGGGTCTACCTTGTATCTGTCCATAACGCTGAGAAGCTGCTCTACAAGGTCCGACTGCATACACTGGACTACCGACAGGTTTACCTGCACATATTCGATACCAAGTGAAGTTCCCATGCCTTTCTTTATAAAGCGGCAGGCTTCCTCGAAAACATATTTGCCTATTTTGAGTATCTTGCCGTTTTCCTCAGCTATAGGAATAAATTCCTGCGGAGAGATAAATCCAAGCTTTTCATCCTTAAGCCTAACAAGGGCTTCACAGGAAACTATCTTGTTTCTTGAACTTGAATATATCGGCTGATAGTATACCTCAAAGCCACGATTATCCAGAGCCTTGTCTATAGCATTCTCTACCTCGCTTCGACGTTTGCTGTCATAAAAGTTTATGTCAGTTGCATGAAGAAGTCTTTCAGTTTCAGGTTCACGATGCTTGAACTGCTCGATAAAGTCCACCAGCATATCTGCATTGTCAACGTCCTCAGGGCAGTCGATACGCATAAAGCAGGCTGTTATCAAAGTATCAACAGTACCTATATTCCAGTTTTCAGACAGCTTTTTCCTTATCGCACGATACGTTTCCCCCACCTTTTCAGAATCCTTCGGGAACATAAGAGCAAAGCATTCGTCCTCCAAATAAAAACCATCGCCCAGATTAACAAAGTTATAAAGATAGTCGGAAAAGCTTCTTAACAGAGAGTTGGAAAAACGTCCGCCAAAGGTTTTCATAAACATTTTGAAATCCGGTATCCTTATGAGCAATAATGTAAAATCAGAAGCTGAGGCATATTTTATGGAACACCTATTGACAAAGCTGCTCCAGTTGAGCATTTTTGTTCCTTGGTCTATCATATCGTCCTGACTTTGCAAAGTGAACATTATTAGAAGCATACATACAGACGCCACAAAGCACTCCACAAGAAGGTGTTTATTGATCATCTGAACAATTACCGCCACTACCGTCATTGAGATAAAGGCTGTTATAGAAGTGACCACTTGTCTTGAGAGCATACTTCTATTACCCATTGCGTAAACGATGCCAAATATAAGATAATAGATCGCCACAATGTATGTAAATGGCTGAAGAGTGCCACGATGATAACCACCTTGACTATCCACATAGATGATAAAATGTGTTGCAGGCGTCGTGATCACAAGCAAAAGATCAACGATCATCGGTGTATATAAAAAGCTTTTGAAAAGAGCCGACATCTCTTTAAAGCCGTCCGTCAGGAAAAGTATATAGATCACAAATAGAAACGGAATAAGATTATGTGTAAAATAATAAGCCGTATGGAAGAAGGTTTTAAGCCCTATACCCCATTCGCCGGTAGACAACACGCTTAAAATATCCAAAACAGTTGACAAAGCCGAGTCGCCCACGAGAATGCCAAAGACCTTATTCTTGCTGCACGGAATACGCTTTTTGAAATAGAATACAACTCCTGTGATAGCATATATCACAAGGGCGCATATATCATAATGGATTATATAACTCACAATGCAGACCTCCCCATATTATTATGATAATATTTTAACATAACTCTGTTATGGCTTCAACCGATTTAACAAAAAGTTATAATTTTTTTGGTTGTGTGCATAACTTACATATATAAATAAAAGTCCGAATTTATGGGTTTTGTCAATTATTATCTGTTAGTGGTAACGTTCATTCGTGCGGTTTACAGATCAGATACCATTAACTTTTTAACATTATCCAAAAGCTTCACCCGAAAATGAAAAGTTAGAAAAACGATGATAATTTAACTTGCGGCAAAAAATTATACATAGTTTTAAATGATTTTTAAATTTGTCGGTTTGACTTGACTAATAAACATCTTGGGATTATAATAAAAACGTGGTAAGAATCTGTCATAAGACTTGTAAAAAAACCGGTCTTTTGACAGAGTTTCTGTATATACCTAAATAATTAGTTCTTACTAATCTTTAAAGACGAAAACAGGAGGTAATAATTATGTTAAAATGTTTTAAAGACGAGAAATTCTGGTGTGCAGTAGGCGGAGCAGCCGCAGTTATTCTAGGCAAGAAGGTCGTAAAGGCTAAGAAAACAAGAGAGCTTGCCGTTACAGGTCTTGCAAAGGGAATGAAACTCAAGAGCGACGCTCAGTCAGCACTGAGAAGCATGAAGGACGAAGCATCTGACATCTGCTATGACGCTAAGGTCGAGGCAGGGATAGATGACAAGGAAGAAGTAACTGAATAATGAGAGCTCAGATCGTTTATGACAAGCCCTGCCGCATACGTTTCCGCTGTGGTAGCAACGCTTTCACAAAAGAACTTGAACGGTCGATACATAAGCTTGTTATGTCAAACCCGTGGGCGATCGCCTGCGAGGCTCACTATGAGAACGGCGGAATACTTATACGCTATAAAGAGGGTCACAGAGCCGAAGCTGTCGAACTTGTAAGAAAGCTCAGAGGAAGCGACCTAGCACCTGTCAGCGACAATCAGTATGACATCGAGGAGATAGACAGAACATTCAAATCTGACCTTGCAAAGCTTGTGATGCAAAGATATATAAGAAAAGCTGTTCTGCCTGCACCTATAGGCGCAGCACTTATCGTGTACAGCGGACTTAAATACATAGCAAAGGGCGTAAGCGCACTGTTTGACGGCAAGCTTACAGTTGAGGTGCTTGACGGATCGTCAATAAGCGCTTGTCTTATCCAGAAAAATTACAATACGGCTGGCACTGTCATGTTCCTGCTTTCTGTATCAGGCTTGCTGGAGGATTACACAAGAGCGAGAACAAGAGCCGCTCTTACTGACAGCTTGGCGATAAAGGCAGATCAGGTATGGCTGGCAGGCAAGGACGCTGATACTCTTATACCAATGTCACAGCTTCAGGTGGACGATTGCATAAGAGTTCGCACAGGAAGCGTTATTCCTGTTGACGGTCAGATAACCGAGGGCGAAGCTTACATAAATGAAGCTTCCATGACAGGCGAGCCTCTTGCGGTCATGAAGAGCGCAGGAGCAAGCGTATTTGCGGGAACAGTTGTCGAGGAAGGCTCAGTTGTGATAAAAGTTCGCAAGCTTTCTTCCGACACAAAGATAAGCAAGATAATCGAGCTTATCGACAACTCAGAAAACCTTAAAGCAGGGGTGCAGAGCAAAGCGGAGCGTCTTGCGGACTCTATCGTGCCGTACAGCTTCCTTGCCTTTGGTCTTACACTGCTGTTTACTAGAAATGTCACAAAAGCAGTTTCCGTGCTTATGGTGGACTATTCCTGCGCTATCAAGCTTTCAACGCCTATAGCCGTTATATCCGCTATTAAAGAAGCCGCTGATGATGACGTTACGATAAAGGGCGGAAAATATCTTGAAGAATACGCACTTGCCGATTCTATCGTTTTTGACAAGACTGGCACTCTTACAAACGCTGAGCCTGTGCTTGAAAAGGTAATAGCCCTTGGGGATTACTCCGAGGCGGAAACGCTGAAAATTGCGGCTTGCCTTGAAGAGCACTTCCCTCACAGCGTAGCGAGAGCTATAGTAAAGGGTGCGGCCGATAGAGATATCGACCATGCCGAGGAACACGCCGAGGTGCAGTATATAGTTGCCCACGGAATTTCAACAACGCTTCACGGCAAACGTGCTATCATAGGAAGCAGGCATTTTGTCTGCGAGGACGAAGGCATAGAGATAACAGACGAACAGCAAGCTGAGATCGACGAAAAGTCGGGAGCTTGCTCAGTGGTTTATCTTGCTGTAGGCAACAAGCTCACAGGTGCGCTCTGCATAAGCGACCCGCCCAGACCTGAAGCTGAGGAAGCTGTTAAACAGCTCAAAGAAGCAGGCATAACAAATATCATTATGCTCACAGGCGACAGCGCAAAGGCTGCCGAGATAACTGCACAGAAGCTTGGCATATCAGATTTCAGGGCGCAGGTTCTTCCTGAGGACAAGCACAGATATGTTCAACAGCTCAAAGAGCATGGACACAGAGTAATAATGGTCGGCGACGGAATAAACGACGCTCCAGCCCTTGCGGCGGCGAACGTTTCTGTTGCAATGAGCGATGCTTCCGATATCGCAAAGGAAACTGCCGATATCACAGTTCGTGGTGCAGACCTTACACAGCTTGCGGCTATAAGACAGCTTAGCGAAAAGCTAATGCAACGAATAAACAGTAACTACAGATTTATACTGCTGTTCAATTCAGTGCTTCTGCTGTCAGGAGCTTTCGGACTTTTGCAGCCGTCAGCCTCAGCGCTTCTGCACAACGCTTCAACAATGGCGATCTGTGCAAAGAGCATGACCCCTTTAGAGGATAAAAAGCGCAAAAAGAAAAACAAGTAAACAAAATATAAAGAGCGAATGATCGTAACGTCATTCGCTCTTTTTGCATCTTGATAAATGTAACGCTTTTTTCTTAAATTACCTAGCAGGTGTACAGTAGCAAATAGAATAAACTGTGATATCACCGTTTTTTGCCGCAGCATGAAGCTGATCCAGCTTATCAAAACCTGCACCAAGCTCCTTTACACAGTCTGCATATGTGAACTTAGCATAGTAATGATCATTCGCTCTGCCTGTTTCGCTAGGCTGAACTCTTGCCCAGTTTGCTCCTCCTGACCAGCTCTGGAGAATAAGCTCAAGCTCGTTCTCTGCACCAGAATACTCAACATAGAAATAGCCATTTGAAGAAAGATACGAAACATCAAAACTGCCATAATTTTTTGAAGTCATAACTGAAACTGCCTGACCCCATGAGCCACATGATTTTGCGCCCCAGAAAATAGATACATATGGATCCTGCTCCGGCTTATCAGGGTCAACCGGGTCTACCGGATCAACAGGTTCTGTTGCGCCCTGCAAAAATATTATTACAGTTTTCGTATAGGGCTGGACTCCTGCTGTATCATCGGATATAATGTACCTACACTAAATCACAGGAGGTACTCCACCATGTTAAAGACACCCGAATTGGCTATGCCGAATCCACGCAAGGTTACTACCATTTGCAACGGAAAGCGTGAGGTCTGGACCGATTATGAACAGGCAAAAGAATATTTCCTTGAAATGATGATGTCAGCCTAGGGTGAGGAGAGTGAACGAGCAGAGTGCGTATACATTCAGCTACTTCACGGACTTGACGAGTGTTCAGACGAATAAAACAATAAGAAGCGCTACCTAAAAATGGGGTAACGCTCCTTATTAATAGAGAATATAATCAGTTATTGTATTTCAATTGTCTATTTCTTTCATCTGCTAATCTTGTGATTTTATTACAAGTTGAAGCAATTTTATCATTATCAGCACTATTAACAGCAGCTTCAAGTGCATCGATCTGATCCATTACATCTAATTCAATTTGGCGAACTGAATGATTTGATTTCACCGGGCTGCCATGTATCATATCATAAACTGTTTCAACCTTTTTCTTTGTCTTTTTATCTGATATCATATCGACTAAAGGAAGAATACGAGCTGAACAATCTTTGACATATCTTAGCTCCATTTCATGCCTTTCTACGCTATCTGCTGTGTTTTCATTGGCTATCATATGCGAGAGCAGCATAATTGCATAGAAACCGGCAATAATTACTTGCACTATCAGTGCTGGTTTATAGGATTCCATATTGATAAGGCAAAAGATCACACCTACTATAAATTCGACCATAAAATATGCTGAAGAAATAGAATACAGTGAGAATCCAAAAACAGCGGCACTGCTTGATTGCCTTATTAAGAAAGGAGTAATGATAAGTAATAGATATGAAAGATGAATGAAACCATAAGAAATCCATACAGATAAATTATGATCAGTTCCTCCGGCAACAAAAAACACAGTATTAAAGACGGTAAGAAAAACTAAATCTAAAAGAATCCAAAGAATACGTTTTTTCAATCTGTCTCACCTCACATTCGACTTAGTATCTCTGATTTTTTTGCATCATATTCCGATTGTTCTATCAGTCCTGCATCAAGCATTCTTTTTAGCTTGCCGAGTACTTCCATTGGATCTTCCTGCGATGGCGAAGGTGGTGTTTGAGTGTTATTTCCTTGCGGAGCTTGACCAAATCTTCCGGAGGGAGCTTGCTGAAATGGTTGCGGTTGCTGGACAGAAACGGAATTGCTCATTGGTGCAAACATTTGCTGTGCCATACTGCCAAACGCACCGCCTGCTGCCATTCCCATACCCATACCGGCACCTGCGGCGGCTACACCACCAGCCCCCGGATTCATTGACAAGTTGCCGAGAATATTAGCAGCCTGCTGTTTGCCCCAATCATTACCAAGAATACCCATAACAGCTTTATCAGCCTGAGCATTTCTCACTTTTGCGATTGCATCAATTCCGATCTCGTCATATCTTCTTCTAAGTTCATCATCATCAATATCAACAGCGGCAACGGTAAACTTGACGCACTTCAAACCGTAATCATCAAGTATTTCCTGCATAAAAGGTTCAATTGTGTCTGATAGTTCATCAAGCCTTGAATCAATACCGAGTATTTCAGTATCAGATTCATTTATCGCTCTTGCGATTACAGATTTGATCTTGCTCTGAAATTCATTGATAAAATACTTGTTAAGCTCTTCCTGCGTCTGATAGAATACATTATTGCCAATAAGCTTCTCCAAGAATTTTACAGGATCACCGATCTGAACCTTGTATGCGCCTCTTGCTCTCAGCTTTGTAGCAATGCCAAGCATTTTATCTCTGACCTGTATTGGGGAATCTGTACCCCATCTGATTTCAACGCTATGCGCTTTTCTTACAAAGTAAACAACACAGTTAAACGTGCTTACACCGCCGGTAAATGCATTTCGAAGGCGGCTGATAAAAGGATAGTTTTCTGTTGAGAGCTTGTATGTTCCGTTATCAAAAGTTTGTTCAACAGTTCCACCCTTGATAAAGATTGCTTCTTCACCGGGCATTACAATAAGCGTAGAATTGGTATTGAAATCCTCTTCCGGCTGTCTCCATATAAGAAGTTCGCCCGGACCTGAGTTTTTTATCACTTCAGCCCAATGCTTTTTGCCCTCTGTATATGCAACCTCATTGGGATTTTTTCTGAAAAGCGCCATTAAATCTCCTCCTTAAAATAATTATAGAGTTTTTTCACAGAATCTGATACCATACCATTCATTGTTGATAGGTACTCTAAATATGAAGTTATTTCAGAAGAATTTAAAGTTTCATTTGCATCCAATGAACTAACTATATTTGATATCAAATCTTTTTGTATTTGCATCTGTAAAAAATCCATTCTTCCTCCGTTATAGTCGAGAGAGTTGAGATTCGGAAATGCAGATACTATCATTTTATACTCAGCAGTACCGGCATAGAGTACTTTGTGTGTATTAACTCCGTAAACAGAATACTGATATTTAATGTTTTTATAGTCAAAATCACTTATCTTAATTACAAAAATGACGTACCACGTTTCTTTGTTTCTGATTATAAAACAATCTTTACATTGAACCTGCATTCCTTTTAATCTGTATTCAGGAGAATCATATATTTTGGCTATTATATCATTCATAATTATTTCCTCCTTGCAATAACGCACCCTTGTGCAGAAATGCGCATTTTACCTGACCCCATATAGGCACGGGAAAGGTATTCTTTTGGTATCATCTTTGTTGTTCCATTGCCTGTATCTGAAACGATAAAATGTGTCAATTGTCCGTCGTTATTGTATACAGCATTTGAAACATTAACAAAATGATCGGCTTTAAATACGCCATTTCCATTTTTAATGCTCATATAGGTATTTACTCTGTCGGCGTATCTTGAATCGGACTGATAACGATCCATATCAACAGTGCTGGGATCAAAATCAACAGCTTTGTCATAATTCCACATAAGGTCATGATTAACAGCCATTGTTGCTACGCCGCCGTTTTTTATCTGTTCTCCAACATAATCAATATCAGGAATGCCATTTCCCATATATTCGTCTGCTTCTAATCCATTAGCTTCGTAGAATTCTCTGACATTTGTTTCGTAAGTACCGCCACTATTATAATAATCGACAGTACCATCATTATTATAGTCTAATCCACAGTTTTGAGTTTCTAATGCATAATTTGCCAATCTATTTTCGCTTGTAACTTCACGACCATACAAATCATTAATGCTTTTTGCAGTACTTGCTATTCCGCAATCTTGATACATACCGATATCATTTTGACCTTGTCTCCCCATCATATGAGACATTCTTCCCATTGGATTTGGATAAACAGTGACTTGCTCTTTTGTATCATTATTCTGGAGAGTTGCATATTCTGATGTTAGTAGATTGTCAACAACTTCCATTTTTGATCCGCTATCAAACTCAATTGTTCTTGAAGCTCGCTTAAATCATCAGGTTTAATATTCCTTTCATTAAAATCAGTTAGCAGCTTACTTGCCGTTTTAGGATCAGCTTTTTTGATTTCTTCATATTCTGTTTCTGTCAAATCTTCTAATCTTGTTTTTTTATTAGTTGTGTCAGCATTTGAAGATGAATCTGAAGTATCAGAAGCAAAAAGCTCACTTGGAATTTTTCCGTTTATCAACTCTTTTGATTGTGTATCGGTCAATTCCTTTCGCAAAGCAGGTAATTCATAATCAGGATAAGCTGCACTTTGCAATTCGCGCCATACCGGATCTTGTGAATATGTATCAAAGTCATCTTGTCCATAATTGTGAGAATTCATATAATCGGACAACTGAGACCTTGCACTTTCCTGAGTTAATTCGGGCAGTTCATAGTCGGGATGCTCTTTTCGCATCAGATTACGCCATTCAGGGTCTTGCGAGTAAGTGGAGAAATCATCTCTGCCATAATTATGACTATTCATATACTCCGAAAGACTTGATGCCGTCTTTTTTTCAGTATCTGTTTGTTCAGGCAAAACATCTGACTTTTCAGTGTTAAAATATTTTTTGTTTTCTTCTGCCTCAGAAGCAGTATCTTCCGCAGTGTCGGCTTCATCATCGACAGACGTATCAGCGGTATCCTCTGTCATTTCAGATTCTTCACTGTCGGTATCAGCGGTATCTTCCGCAGTGTCGGATTCATCGTCAGCAGACGTATCATCAGTGTCCTCTGTCATTTCAGATTCTTTACTGTCGGTATCAACAGTTTCTTCTGATGTGTCAGCTTCATCATCAATAGGCATATCCTCAGAATCTTCTGTTATTTCAGATTCTTCGCTGTCGGTATCAACAGTTTCTTCTGATGTGTCAGCTTTATCATCAACAGACGTATCAGCGGTGTCCTCTGTAATTTCAGGCTCTTCACCGTTGGTATCAGCAGTATCTTCCGCGGTGTCGGCTTCATCATCGGCAGACGTATCAGCGGTGTCCTCTGTCATTTCAGACTCTTCGCTATCGGTATCAGAGGTATCTTCCGCAGTATCGACTTCATCATCAGAATTAGTTTCATTGAGTTCTTCGTCCGACATATCTTCGCTGATCTCATCTGAATCATCAGTATCGGAATTAGTATCATCGAGTTCTTCATCAGATACATCTTCGTTGATTTCGTCTAAATCATCAGTATCGGCATCGGTATCATCAAGTTCTTCATCAGATACATCTTCGTCGATTTCGTCTAAATCATCTATATCGCATCGGTATCATCAAGTTCTTCACCAGACATATCTTCGTCTATATCTTCGGTATCAATATCAGAATCATCATAAGAATCGTCAAAATCTGAAGAGGTATCCTCGGATATATCACTTGAACCGCTATCGCCGGTATCTGTACTCATATCTACATCGTCGTCCATAACTTAACCTCACATTTATTTTCTTAACGAGTTTTCTACTATCTTATCTTTTAAGCGAATTTTAGTTCCGTATTTGATTCTTCTCCAAAGGTGCATTTTTACGCATGATAATAACTGAGCGTCAAACGGTTCATCGTTCAATTCAGCGATAACAAGCTTGCTGATCTGACCAAATACCTTTTTTACAATTTCAAGCTCCTTGCTGTCAGGTTTGAAATTTCTTACGAATATACGTCTTGCAATTTCTCTCGCAAGTATTCTACGGTTATAATCACAATTATTGTGGCAGTATGGAGTCAAACCACATTCGGGATATGGTCTTAACTTATCCTGTTTATTTTCCCAATAGGTTGAGAGCTGCTTTATTCCATCGTCAGACAAAGAGATGCTAATGTTATTTTCAAGCCTGTAATCAGGTGTGATTACTTCTTCCGGTTCGTCAAGCTTGTTAAAAAACAGAAATGCTTCGCCTGGTTTCAGCTTTGCCAATTGTTTTATTTGTTCGTCAGACATATTCATGCTATCTCCGATTATCTGCTTATCTTCACCTTCTACAAGCCTAAATACCATTTTCATATCTGTAAGAGCAACAACATCTGTAGTAACTTTACGGGGTGATTGGTCGGCTATGATCAGACCAACACCATAGGAACGTATTTCAGCAAGCATTCTTTTAACAAGTCCCTGAGCAATTGCACTTGGATTTGCATCACCTTGTCCTGAATTGGTATCAGCATCAAGCAACACATGAGCTTCTTCAAGTAGAATAACGTTCTTCAGTCCGCCTTCTCCAATATAATTCGCATTAACATATGCAAGTATAGAAAGCAATAATAACGATATTATGAGTGCTTTTTGATCACTGTTTTCAATAGCTGCCAGCTCTATAATAGTGGGTTTCTGCAACAGATCCTCAAGTGGGATAGAGAAATAGTTGTCAAACAGGTTCACTAAGCTGTTTAATCTTACAACTCCGGCTCTGCCAATATTTTTAGCATCTCCGGTATATCCAATCTCATCAAAAGTCTGCTGAAAGCATTTGATAAAGTCGGAGATATTAAATACTTTACCCTTGTCATCAATAGTATAATTATCAAGCCACCTGAAATCAGAATAGCAATTATTTATAGATTCTTCGAAAATCTTATCAAGGGGAGTTGACATTGAGACTGCTGCAGCAAATGCGGTTTTTAATGTGGACTTATACGTTTCAAGCCGTACATTCTTTGGAGGAACAAAAGGATTGAATACAAATGGGGAAATGAAATTTTTTCCCGGAGTAAACACCTGTAATTCTGGTATGCTCTGAACAAGAGAGCGATACTCGTTTTTTGCAGGCTCAATAACAAGGAACGGAATATGATGATGTTTCCATAGCCTGTCAAGTAAGCTGACAGAAAATGTTGTTTTACCTGAACCCGGCGTACCAACAACAAGCATATGTTTGGCAAGGTCTTTTAAAGCAAATCCTATCGTATCTCCGTTTGCAGATGACCGCAGCTTGCCTACAGTAATATCCCCAGTGTTGATTATGTTGTCTGTATATGTTTTGCTGTCTTTTCCGGATTCATTAACAGGCAGACCGGCATATACTCTGTCACTTCCGATCGGCAAACGAAACAATTCGCTTGCTTCGTCAGAGGTGAGGACATAAGGAAGTCTGTACAGACTGTTCCTAAAAACGCCTGAACTCCAAATCTGTGCATTTCTACCGATATTGATCAATAGTTCATTAACAGCCCAAGGCAAAGGATATAATCCATTATTTTTATTGACCTGAACGGGATCAATATCAACTATTTTCAAATTTGCCTGTCTGTCTTTGGAAGTTGCGATTTGTCCGTATACTCTGCCTGCGATATTAGAAGCTGAATCAGCATCACCAAATATCAGGACATTAAAAGAGTATAGCGGCATATTCTTCCTGTCGGCATAGTATTTGTAGATCTCAGCGTGCTTTTCAGCTAATGCAAAGCTATATTTCCAACACCCTGATCCATAATACCTTTACTGAGTGTTTCCAACATCTGAGTTGTATTATCAATTTCGGCAGTTTCGTTTTGATAATATACTGTTGGCATAAGCTGTATTGATAAAGCACAGCCCGGATAATTGATAAGCGTATTAACGATACGGCTCAAATCGCTGTCGGTTTCAGGCAATACATCATAAGAATAGCAATATGGCATAAGTGGACTGTTAAGGTTTTCAGCCTTTTCTTCCTTTATTATCGCCTTGACCGAGGAATCCTTTATACCGGCAATGTCTTTTATAAGAGCATCATTATCATAATCTGCGTATTCATATTTTTGCAGCCTTAAAGAGTCACAAATCAGCTTTTTTACTCTATCGACTGATTTCAAAGCAGATATATTATCATTGTCAATCGAGCGTATAATAACAATAAGTCTAATACGAGCATTGAAAGTTTGATTTGCTACCTCTTTAGTCAGCCACAACAGCTCAATTGACAGTTCTTTAGAAACGCCAGACGATGTGCTGATATTTTTATAAACCTGATATATCTCCGAAAGCAGTCCATTTATATCAGACTTGTATTTTTGTAATGTTTCAGCTTCTGTTATTTCCAACCTGGAATTTATGATTGACATATGGGGGATAGAAGTAATTTCAACAGCCTTTAGAGCGACAACTTCTCCCGAACTGAGTTTTGAAAAGTATTTGTTATCTTCTCCCATCATTTTCTCCTTATGAGTTCAATAATACAAAAGTCTACTATATAGTCGGTAGGTTAGCTATATAGCAGACTCTTGCAATATTATTACTAATTCCTTTTGCAAAAAACGAGCATATTAAATGTGATATGTTCGTACTGAGAACCCATTCCCAGCATAGAGGTGCATCCTGCCAAGCAGCCCTTGTCCTTGGTTACAGGAATCTCCTGAATACAAAGAAGTTCCCAACCACCAACGGCTTCCTGATCAATAATTGCTGCATACTGTCTTACAGCATCAGTATAACTATCATTCTTTTTGATAACAAGTCCAATAGGACCAGCAACAGTTTTATATTGCATAATTATTCCTCCTTATTTTAAAAATTATTATCAATAACCTACCGCTATTGTTCTTTAGTAGCTGATTTTTTTCCTGAATGAATCCAAAAATCTTCTGATTTCTTTTTCGATTATTGAATCCGGTTTTATAAATCTTATCATGTAAGGACTGATTGAGTAATAAAAACGTATGAAAATTCTTCCTGATAAGTGCTTGGACAAAACATCATCTCTGAATCTTCTCAACTCCATAACTTCGTTACAAGTGTATGAACCGTATACTGCGGTTGCAATATAGCAGCCTGTTTTATTCTTTCCGCTGAGATCATGACTCGATTGATCCAACTGACCACTTTTAGCAAGGTTAATATAATCTTCTGTTTCTTTGATTGCAAGCTTATATTTCATTGCTTGCTCAGAAGGTGCATATTTTATAGCCCTGTACGCATACTTAACTAAAGCGTTTGACATCATTGATGCTTTAGTTAATGCGCCAGAGTTACCGTATTTATCTCTGTACCCGTAGTAGCTATCAAAAGCACACTGACATGAATACAATCCCCAATACGCTTCATGACAATTTGGTTTTATCTCAAGGATCTTATTGAACAGATCAACAGCTTTATCCAGATTGCCATCTTCAATAGCCCGATTAGCATTCAAAAGATAAGTCTTGGCTGTTGGAAGTCCATCAATCGTTATTATATCAATAACTTTATGCTGTGTGTGACAGCATTCACATTCAGCAAATCCATTCAAATCTACATCATCGACTTGGATCTTACCACCACAATTGTTACAGATTGCAGGCTGAAACGCCATATGTATCTCTCCTTATATCACGGATAATCTATTCCGCCATTTGGCCAATGGCATCTTAAAAGGCGATTATACCCCTTATATACACCTCGAATAACTCCATATTTCATTATTGCAAGCTTCATATATTCTGAACAGCTTGGTTCAAAACAACATAACTTTCTGACTTTTTCGGGTGCATATCTTTGATATATTAAAATCATCCAGATTAGAAATTTCTTTGTAAATATAATGCATATTATCAAAAATATAATTGAGATTAATA
>NZ_QTYG01000043.1:0-19988 GCF_003462045.1 Ruminococcus sp. AM31-15AC
AATTTGAAATAGTTATGTATAAGTGCGTATATGCGCTATTTTATGTAATTGTATATTGTTGGAAAATATGAAAGATCCTCGGCATTCTCAAATAAAAGACCTATAACATTACTGTATTGGTGCTTTTATGATTTTTGTCAAAGCTGATCTCAAAGCATTTAGATATAATTTCTACATTAATTATTATAATTATACGCCTTGACACGATATCATGCCATGGTGTATAATTTTCGTGTATTATATAATTGATGTAATGAACAAGGAGGATATATGAAAAATTATCTCAATGAAAGCCTTTCAGCTCAGGAAAGAGCTGAAGCACTTGTAAATGAAATGACCGTAGAGGAGGCGGCTTCACAGCTTAGATATGACGCTCCTGCTGTTGAGCGGCTCGGCATTCCTGCCTATAACTGGTGGAATGAGGGTATCCATGGGCTTGCACGAAGCGGTGTTGCCACCATGTTTCCACAGGCAATAGGTCTTGCGGCTATGTTTGACACCGACCTTGTGTTCAAAGTGGCAGATATAACCTCCACAGAAGCTCGTGCCAAGTATAATGAGTATTCAAAGCGTGATGACAGGGATATATACAAAGGTCTTACCCTTTGGGCACCTAATATAAATATTTTCAGAGATCCACGCTGGGGCAGAGGTCATGAGACTTACGGTGAAGACCCTTATCTTACCGCAGAGTGCGGTAAGGCATATGTAAAAGGCTTGCAGGGCAGTGGCAAGGTACTGAAAACTGCCGCTTGTGCAAAGCATTTTGCAGTACATAGCGGACCTGAGGCTGTTCGCCATGAATTTAATGCAGAGGTTAGTTGGAAAGACCTTGAAGAGACCTATCTTTATGCCTTTGAGGAGCTTGTGAAAAAAGCAAAGGTCGAGGGTGTAATGGGTGCGTATAATCGTGTTAATGGCGAGCCGTCATGTGCTAGTGAGTTTCTAATGGGCAAGCTCGACAAATGGGGTTTTGATGGCTATTTTGTTTCTGATTGCTGGGCAATAAGGGATTTCCACGAACACCATATGGTGACGTCTTCTCCTGTAGAGTCGGCCGCAATGGCACTTAAAGCAGGCTGTAATGTGAACTGCGGTTGTACGTATGTACACCTGCTTTCTGCTCTTGACAAGGGGCTTGTGACAGAAGATGAAATCCGGGCTTCCTGTGTTGCTCTTATGAGAACTCGCATAAGACTTGGCATGTTTGACAAGTCAACGGAATATGACAACATACCATACAGCGTTGTTTCTTGCCCTGAGCATAAAGCTGTATCCTACCAGAGTGCAGTGAAGTCCATGGTGTTGCTCAAGAACAAGGGTATTCTTCCGCTTGACAAAAAATCAATATCAACTATCGCTGTAATAGGTCCAAATGCGGACAGCAGAGCGGCTTTAGAGGGCAATTATAACGGCACAGCCGACAGGTATGTTACTTTCCTTGAGGGTATCGAGGACGCATTTGATGGCAGGGTGCTTTATGCTGAAGGCTGTCACTTGTATAAGGACAGAGTATCGGGTCTTGCACAGGCAGGGGATAGATACGCCGAAGCTGAGGCGGCAGCGGCAAATTCTGATGTTGTGATACTTTGCGTTGGTCTTGACGCCACTATTGAGGGCGAGGAGGGCGACACGGGTAATGAGTTTTCATCAGGTGACAAGAACGATCTAAGACTTCCTGAAAGTCAGCGTGAGCTATAAAGCGTGTCGCAAAGATCGGCAAGCCTATGATAGTGGTATGTGCGGCAGGAAGCTCAATAAATATCGAGCATGATTGTGACGCTCTTATTCACGCATGGTATCCAGGTTCAGAGGGCGGCAAGGCTATTGCGGATATTATTTTTGGTAAAGTGTCGCCATCAGGAAAACTGCCTGTTACATTCTATAATAGTGCCGACAAGCTACCTTGCTTTACTGATTATGCTATGTCTGATAGAACATATAGGTACACGAGAGATAACATTCTTTATCCATTCGGCTATGGTCTTACTTATGGAGATGTTGTTGTTACATCGCTTAGTTATGACGATGGCAAAGTCAATGTAGAGGTAGAAAATAACGGTGCCGATACTTGTGATGTTATCGAACTTTACATTAAATCACATTGTGATAATGCTCCGGCTTATCCTGTGCTGTGCGGCTTCAAGAGGATTTTTGTCAAAAAAGGTGAAAAGCTTGATGTTGAAATCGAAGTACCTGACAAAGCTTTCACAACAGTGTCAGATATCGGCGAGAGAAAACAGTTTGCAAAGGAATTCACCCTCTATGTTGGTACGCATCAGCCTGATGAACTTAGTTGTCAGCTTAGTGGTACAAACTGTATGAGTATCGAGATAGAACGATAGTTAAAAGAGATCTTACAAACGGCAGTATCATAAGCTTGCTTCTTGCTTTTTCAAGCCCGATGATACTGTGAAATCTGCTCCAGCAGGTGTATAACATTGCCGACACATTTATTGTTGGCAGATTTCTTGGCAAAAACGCCCTTGCGGCTGTGTGCGGCACATACACCCTCAAGACTTTTCTTTATTCGATCATAATAGGTCTGTGCATGGGCTGTGGCTCGCTTGTTTCTTATTGTTTAGGTGAAGTAAATGAATGCCGCCTGAAAGGCTGTCTGAACATATCATTTCTGATGATAGGCTCTGTTACTTTGGTGACAGAGCCTATCACATTGTGCTTTTCCAATGAGATTTTGAAACTTTTGCATACTCCAATGAAAATAACGTTGTTGACATCTGATTATGTTAGAATTATCCTGTCATGAATTTCGGTATACTTATGATACAAGGACTGGTAAATAGTTTTGGAACGACTGTAATGGCGGCTTTTACAGTAGCCGTTCATAATTGTTAAATTAAGCTGTCAGCTTATATGATTTTCCGACAAATACTTGGCTGATTTTGTTTATCTTATTGTATGTTATAACAAAAAACCATTTTTTTGTTGAAATACAAAAAAACGTATCGTTTAAAGTTGACTTTTTTAATAGAATGTGATAAAATTATTATTGTACGGTTTATTTTTTTGGAAAATAACGAAAATATCAACAACAGGGTGAATTATTCAAATGAAAAAAAATTACACTATCAAGGATCTTCTGGTACTTCTTCTCGGAAAGGTTTGGTATATCGTTGCCGCTTCAATAGTGTGTGCGATACTGGCCCTTTTCGTATCAAAATTTGTTATGAGTAAGCAGTATCAGTCACACGTTTCAATGTATGTTAAAAGTGCTGATAATCAGTCAACGGGTCAGGATAAGACTAATGTTGACTTACAGGATATTAACGCTTCAAAGTCATTGGTACAGACCTACATTGTTATACTTACTGATGACCCGGTAATGAACGAGGTAAGCGATAAGCTTCTTGAGATGTATACTCCTGAACAGCTTGCTCCTTATTTTACTGTAACAAGCGGCAGGGTTTCAAATGACGGCCTGAGAAATGCTTATAGCATGACCGCTGTAAATCAGACAGAGGTACTTCAGATAACTGCCACAACAACCAATGCAAAGCTTTCTTCTGACCTTTGTAACATCATGGCTGACGTCGCTCCAAGCTTTCTTATAAGAGTTATCGGTGCAGGCTCAGTTGAAAAGATAGGCGACGCTGAAGTTTACAATACACCTGTTTCTCCTAACACCACTAAAAATGTTGCCCTTGGCTTTGTTGGTGGCTTGATGGTGGCTGTTCTAGTGATACTTGTTATCGACTTCTTCGACAACACTGTAAAGAATTCTGATGAGCTTGGCGACATTTATCAGAAGCCTATCGTTGGTGAGATAATGAATATTGGCGGAAAGACTTCTAAAAAGGATGAAGGTTCTTCTGCTGACAGAAAAAAACAGCTTCTGTTCAATAATAAGGATATACCATTTAATATTGTAGAGAACTACAAAACAATGCGTACAAACCTTATGTTTACACTTTCTACAACACGAAATAAGATAGTTGTCGTTTCTAGTCCTAATCCAAGTGAGGGTAAGTCTGTAACAGTTGCTAACCTTGCAGCTTCAATGGCTGAAACAGAAAATAAGGTACTTCTTATTGACGCTGATATGAGAAGACCTGTTCAGCACAGAAACTTCAAGTTAAAAAACAATGTTGGACTTTCAACAATACTGAGTGGTGAAAGCACATTTGATAAGTGTGTGCATGAAACCAAGAATGGCAATTTTGCTGTTCTTACATCAGGCGTTTTGCCTCCAAACCCGTCAGAGCTTCTTGCTTCTGAGAAAATGCGTGAATTGCTTGAATATGTTCAGCATAAGTATGATTATGTTATTGTCGACGGAACCCCGCTGCTTCCTGTAACTGACGTAATGAGCCTTGCAGACGAGGTCGCAGGCGTTCTTCTTGTGGCGAGATATGGAAGAACTACATATCAGGAGATAGAGGAGTCTATGAAGAAGCTTGAGATAGGCGATTGCAATCTGCTTGGTTTCGTTCTTAATGATATTTCCGCAAAGAACGGTTCTCATTACGGATACAAGTATAGCTACAAGTATAAATATGACTACAGCTATAAATACGGTGGGAAGGATGCTTCTGCCGAAAGTTAAATGACATGGAGATGTTAGATTGACTACCGATTATCACAGCCACATACTGCCCAATATTGATGACGGCTCTGACAGCATCAAAACATCACTTAAAATGATAAAAATGATGAAACAGCAGGGCATAGGTATAATTGTTGCAACACCACATTTTTATATGCACAGGGAAGCTTCTTTAGACAGTTATCTTGTCAAACGGCAAAATGCTTATGAGAAGCTCATGGCGGCTGACCCAGCCGTGAAGGATATACATATTGGTGCTGAGGTGGCTATAGAAAAGGGCATCAGCGTATTAGGAGAACTTGAAAAGCTGTGTATCAGCGGAACAAGACTTATTCTTCTTGAACCACCCTTCACTCAGTATAACAGTTGGATCGTCGAGGAGATAGACGAGATAGCAAATTCTCGAAGGCTTATTCCGATAATCGCCCATGTACATAGATATATGGGCGTTTATTCAAAGTCAGATCTGAAAAGTCTGATGTCTGTGGATGCAGTTTTTCAGATAAATGCAGAAGCTTTTGAGCATTTTTCCACAAGACGTTTTGTTAATAAGCTTATTTCAAGTGGCAGAGATTTTGTCTTTGGAAGCGATGCTCATAATCTTGATGATAGAAAACCTAATTTTGATCTTATAGCTAAAAGATCTGGAAGTGAAAATATAAGACGTTCTGATAAAGTACTCATGTCTGCTATGGCTGACGAAGAAAGAATGTTTGCTTTTTAAGTATAGAAAAAATATTGATGATATTATAAATAGCCTGCACTGTGCCATTGAGGGGTGGCCATGGTGTGATCTTATTCATTGCTTTAATTGAGCGGAGGTATGTTTTATTTATGGAGAAAACAAGTGAAAACACAGTTCAGGTGTGGAAAAACAAAAAGATAAAACATTGGATGCTTATTGCATTCTTTCTGTGTTTCTATGATATTGTTGCCGTAAATCTATCCTACATTTTCGGACTTTTCATCAGATTTGACCTTACTTTTTCTACAATACCAAAGGAGTATATGCTTGCCTATGTAAAGTTTGCTCCAATATATACAGCTTTCTGTGTTGTGGTGTTTTTTGTGTTCAAGCTTTATAATAGTTTGTGGAGATTTGCCAGCATTGGTGAACTTTCAAGGATATTTTTGGCCACGATAGTCACTACCATATTCCAATCTGTGGGTATAACATTGCTCTTTATGAGAATGCCTTTGGCTTACTACATAGTAGGTGCGGGAACTCAGTTCGTGCTTATAACAGCAGTGCGTTTTGCCTATAGGTATATCACCCTTTTAAGAGCAAAACAGGTAACAAATCAGGTGGCAGTGCATAATGCAATGGTCATTGGTGCAGGTGCTTCGGGTCAGATGATCCTTAAAGAGCTTACGATGTCAGAACGTACAAATGCAAGACCACTCTGCATAATCGATGATAACCCAAATAAGTGGGGAAGAAATATCGGAGGAGTTCCTATCGTCGGTGGCCGTGATTGCATTATGGAAAGCGTCAAAAAGTATAATATTGATCAGATCCTTTTTGCAATTCCAACTGCATCACCTGAGAACAAAAGGGATATCCTTAATATTTGTAAGGAAACAGGCTGTGAGATGAAACAGCTTCCGGGCGTTTATCAGATAACAAATGGTGAGGTGCTTCTCAGCAAGATGAAGCCTGTTGCAGTCGAGGATCTGCTTGGAAGAGAGCCTATCAGAGTAAACATGGACGAGATATTCCAGCACCTTAAGGGTAAGACCATTTTGGTAACAGGTGGCGGTGGCTCTATCGGAAGCGAGCTTTGCCGACAGATAGCAGGTCATGAGCCTAAACAGCTTATCATATTTGACATTTATGAAAACAATGCTTATGAAATAGAGCAGGAGCTTAAACGTAAATATGGCAGTAAACTCAATCTTGTGACGCTTATCGGCTCTGTTCGTGACAGCAGACGTATCAATGACGTTTTTGAAAAATACAAGCCTGATATCGTTTATCACGCTGCAGCACATAAGCACGTTCCGCTTATGGAAACAAGCCCTAATGAGGCTATCAAAAACAATGTTGTTGGTACATACAAGACAGCCTATGCCGCTTTGAAGCATGGCACAAAGAGGTTTGTGCTTATAAGCACCGATAAGGCTGTAAACCCTACTAATATTATGGGTGCAAGTAAAAGACTCTGCGAAATGGTCATCCAGAGCATGGACGCTATCAGCAAGGCAGGCAGAACAGATCTTCTGCCTATGCTCCATGCACACGTTGATGAAATGACAGACGGTATGCTTGAGAACGATCCGATAGACGAGATAGCTGTTGATAATATAGAGAGCAGTGAAGCGGTTAAGATCGAAAGCGTTGGCAATAAGGACAGAAATGGCACACAGTTTGTTGCAGTTCGTTTTGGAAACGTTCTTGGAAGCAACGGCTCTGTAATCCCACTGTTCAAAAAGCAGATAGAAGCAGGCGGTCCTGTTACTGTTACTCACCCTGATATCATAAGATATTTCATGACTATACCTGAGGCTGTGAGCCTTGTTCTTCAGGCAGGTACATACGCATGGGGCGGCGAGATATTTGTCCTTGATATGGGTGCGCCTGTGAAGATAGACACTCTTGCGAGAAATCTTATCAGACTTTCAGGATATAAGCCTGATGTAGATATTAAAATAGTTTACTCAGGTCTGCGTCCTGGCGAAAAGCTTTTTGAGGAGAAGCTTATGGCAGAGGAGGGCATGATGAAAACGGACAATGAGCTTATCCATATTGGAAAGCCTATACCGTTTGACACAGAAACGTTCCTTGGTCAGCTTGGAGAGCTTGCTCGTGCAAGCTATAACAATGACGAAAATATCGTTGAAATGGTCGAAAAGATCGTTCCAACATTCAGTCCTGTAGGTGATAAGCCAACAGGTAATGAAAAATATGGCAGAAACGCTGTTGCAGTTTCTGCGGTAAAATAATAAAAGATCCATATTTCAGCACTGCGGGGATTTCTGCGGTGCTGTTTTTATGCCTAAAATTTCACACTTTTTCTTGATGCTACTTGAAAAAAGGCTGTTTATGTGGTATAATGAATAATGAATGTAAATTTGCGTAAAGGACTATTTCTATATGAAAAAATGGAGAATAAACAGACCTGACCCTGTGAAAACTGCAGAGTTTATGAACAAGTGTGACTTGAAAAGCCTTACCCTAGACGTCATGACTTCAAGGGGGTTCACTGACTTTGACAGCCTTGCTGATTTTTTTAAAGGCGAAGAACTTAGTGATCCTTTTCTTATAAAGGATATGGCTATAGCCGCCGAGGTGATAAACAAGGCGGTTGATCAGTATGACCTTATTTGTATTTACGGTGACTATGACTGCGATGGAGTTACGTCCACCACTATACTTTACAACTATCTTGAAAGCATTGGCGCAAACATTATGTACTATATTCCTGAGCGTGAGGCTGGATATGGCATGAACATGGAAGCTATTGAAATGCTTGCAGAAAAGGGTGTTAAGCTTATCGTCACTGTGGATAACGGCATTTCCGCGGTTGAGGAAGCTGAGCGTATTGCTGAGCTTGATATGGAACTTGTTATCACAGATCACCACCAGCCGCCTGAGAAGCTCCCGAGGGCAAGGGCTATCGTTAATCCGCATCGTGCAGATTGTCCCTCGTCATACAAAGACCTTGCAGGCGTTGGTGTAGCTTTCAAGCTTTGTGCTGCACTTGACGGCGGCAGTTACGACACTGTTATGGAACAGTATGCCGACATTTGTGCTATCGGTACAGTTGCGGACGTTGTGCCACTCACAGGGGAAAACAGAACTATTGTTAAGCGTGGTCTTGAATATCTTGCAAACACCGAAATATTGGGACTAAACTATCTTATAGATAAAGCAAAGCTTGATAGAAATGCTCTTGACTCAACAGGCATTGCTTTTAGGATTGCCCCTGTTATAAACGCTTCGGGCAGATTTGGCTCACCACTTACAGCGGTAAAAACACTTCTCAGCGAAGACCCGGAGGACGCTGAAAATTATGTTGACACTCTTTTAAATCTTAACGCCCAGCGCAAGCAGACGGAAACAGAGATAATGACAGAAATAGTAAACCATATAAACGCTCACCCTGAAACTCTTGACCATAGAGTGCTTGTGCTTTCAGGCAAGGGCTGGCACCACGGAGTTATTGGCATTGTTTCTTCACGCATTTTGGAATTTTACGGAAAGCCGAATGTTATAATCTCCATTGATGATGATGGAAACGCACGAGGCTCTGCGAGAAGCGTAAAGGGCTTCAATATATTCAAGTGTTTTCAGCATTGCGGAGAGCTGCTTGATAAATTTGGTGGACATGAGTGTGCAGGAGGTCTGTCGCTGAAGGCTGAGAACATTGAAAAATTCACTCAAATGGTGTATGAATACAGCGATCCTATGGAGAAATTCCCTAGCGTTGAGCTTATAGCGGATAAGCTTCTTATGCCGCAGGATATCAACCTTGATAATGTAAAGGGTCTTGCCGCAATGGAGCCTTTTGGTGCAGAGAACCCTGCTCCCGTTTTTGCAATGCTTGGAGTAAGAGTAGATAAGATAATACCGCTGTCACAGGGCAAGCATACAAAGATCGAGTTTTCATACGGAAGCTATAGAGGACAGGCTCTTATTTTCTCCCTTGCACCTGAAAAAGCTTGTTTCGCAGTTGGCGATAAGCTTGATATGCTCGTGGAGCTTGGGATAAATGTGTTCAATAACCGTGAGTCCATATCCATAAGAGTTATCGACCATAGATTGAGTGGAGTAAAGCAGGAAAGATATTTTGCGGCAAAGGATTGTTATGAAAAGCTCATGCGCGGGGAACAGCTTCCTGCAAGTTTTATAAGAAAAATAATCCCGACAAGGCAGGAGCTTATCGGCGTATATAAATACATAAGTGCAGTTAAGAATATTACGTTGGATAATCTTTTCATGAAAATATCAGGCGACAGCATGAATTATTGCAAACTGCATATTTGCGTTGATATTTTCCGTGATAAGGGTCTTATCGAGTTCAGACCCGCAACTATGAAAATAAGCTACGTTGTGCCGAAACAAAAGGTAAATCTTGAGGACTCTGAAACTCTTGTTAAGCTGAATGAAATGCTTGGAAAGGCAGGTAACTAAAATGTCAGATAAAGAGAATATTTTGCTTGATCCTGCTGAAATGTATAAGATAGAAAATATGCCTGAGATAAAAACTGTCAGTAAAGAAGATCTCCCTGCCGAATCCGAGGTTAAAGAGCAGTTTGAAGAAAAGCCTGCTCCTACGGCTTCTCCTGACTATACCGACGCTGTGCCTGAAGCTTCAAAGCCTGAGCATATAGGTGAGAGGTCGGTGTGTTCCATTGATGCACTTATTCAGAAAATACTTGATGGCGAGAGGCAGTACGATCTGTCAAAAATCGTTTCCGCCTATGAACTTGCTGAAAAGTATCATCACAATCAGAAAAGAGAGTCTGGCGAGCCGTATATAACCCACCCGCTGTCTGTTGCATATATTCTTTTGGAGCTTGGCATGGATACTGATACTATTTGTGCAGCACTTCTTCATGACGTTGTGGAGGACACTCCATGCACTCTTGAAGAATTACAGAAGAATTTTGGCTCAGATGTTGCAATGCTTGTAAATGGCGTTACAAAGCTGAAAAAGGTGGAAACTTTCACCAAAGACGAGCAGAAAGCTGAGAATATCAGAAAAATACTCCTTGCAATGAGCGAGGATATTCGTGTTATTATCATAAAACTTGCAGATAGACTTCACAATATGCGTACTCTTAATTATTGCAAAGATTCAAAACGCAGAACTATCGCCCATGAAACAATGAACATCTATGCACCGATAGCTCACCGCCTTGGAATACGCTCAATTAAAGATGAGTTTGAAGATCTTGCTTTTTATTATCTTGATCCATATGCTTATGCTGAGATAGACGAGCAAATGCAGCTCAGAAAGGGCAGCCGTGAACAGCTTGTTGAAAACATCAAGCACAAGATACATGACAGGCTTGAAAAGGACTTTGACCCTGTTCCCCTTATCGAGGGTCGAGTTAAAAGCAATTATGGTATTTATAAAAAGGTATATCGTGACGGCAAGGAGATAGACCAGATATATGATCGCTATGCCGTAAGAATTATCGTCAATACAGTTACAGAGTGCTATAACGTACTTGGCATAATTCACGATATGTTCAGACCTATCCCAAATAGATTTAAGGATTATATTTCCACGCCTAAGGCTAATATGTATCAATCTCTTCACACAACTGTTATCGGCAGAGAGGGAATACCTTTCGAGGTTCAGATAAGAACATGGGAAATGCACAGAACGGCTGAATATGGTATCGCCGCTCACTGGAAATATAAAGAGGGCGTAAGGGGTAGTTCAAAGGACGATCAGCGCCTTGCATGGATAAGACAGATAATCGAATCACAGCAGGAGTCAAACGACGTTGAGGAAATAGTAAGGGCTATAAAAAATGACCTTGCCCCTGAGGACGTCTTTGCTTTCACTCCAAAGGGAGATATGATAACACTGCCTGTCGGATCAACTGTTATCGACTTTGCTTACGCTATCCACACACAGGTGGGTCATAAGATGTGCGGCGCAAAGGTAGACAAGAAAATGGTGTCTTATGATTATCAGATAAAAACAGGCGAGATAATCGAGATACTTACTACAAACGTTGAAGGTCATGGTCCAAGCCGTTCATGGCTTAATATCTGCAAGACCAATGAAGCCAAATCCAAGATACGTTCATGGTTCAAAAAGGAAAGACGAGAGGAAAATATCTTTGAGGGCAGAAATGCTCTTGAAAGAGAGTTCCGCAGAAATAATATAAGAGTGCCTGAGGAAGAGCTTGAGGACTTTCTCAAAATGGATATGCACAGACACAGTTGTGATACTCTTGATGATTTCTTTGCAGCCATAGGTTACGGTGGTGTTCAGCTTTCAAAGGTGATGCAAAGGCTGAAATCTGAGTATAATAAGAAATATGGTGAAAAGGCTCAGCCTGATACTTCTGACCTTGAAAATAAGATAAAGACTTCCAAAAATTCCACTGGTGTTATCGTTGACGGCATCGACAACTGCGCTATCAAGTTTGCACAGTGCTGTAATCCGCTTCCAGGTGACGAAATAGTCGGCTTTATCACGAGAGGTCACGGCATATCCGTGCATAAAAAGGATTGCGTGAACTATCTTTCGCAGAAAGATGATCCTGAAAATGCCGCACGTTGGATAAATGTTAAGTGGGAAAGTTCTGAAAAGCATACTGGCTATTTCAAGTGTACTTTGGATATTGTAGCAGTTGACAGAATAGGTCTGCTGGCAGACGTTTCGTCAGCGCTTGCAATGATCAATATTTTTATCTATGAGTCAACCTCAAGGGAACTGAAAAACGGCAATGCAATGCTTTCCGTAACTGTCAGCATTGCAGGAATGGAACAGCTCAACAATGTTATAAACAAGCTTCAGAAAATAAAGAACGTTATTTCTGTTGAAAGAAGCGGTAAATAAGAAAGGACAGATAATGAAAATATATAGGCTCAAACCATTGAGCGTTTGTGAAACGAACAGTTATATTGTTGCAAGCGAAGAAAATAACTGCGTTCTTATCGATGCACCTGCCGACCCTGATTATATTCTCGGTGAGATAGAGAGTCACGGCCTTACGCTTAAAAAGATCTTTCTTACCCACGGTCATTTTGACCATATCGGTGCTGTGGCTGACCTTGTAGACAGGACAGGCTGTGAGGTGTATATCCACATTATGGATAAGCCTAAGCTTACAGATGACGCAGGAATGCTTGCTAATCTTTTCAGAATAAGAGGACACAGAAATTACACAGGCAAGGTCAATGTGTTTACAGAGGACGATATACTAAAGCTTGACGAGCTTGAATTTGACGTGTTGGAAACGCCGGGACATACAAGCGGTTCTGTTTGTTTCATATGCGGTATGAATATGTTTTCGGGAGATACCCTATTTTCAAGAAGTGTTGGCAGAACTGATATGCCTGATGGAAGCAGCACAGCCCTCATGAAGTCGCTTATGAAAATAGCTGACCTTGGTGGAAATCTCACTGTTTACCCTGGTCACATGAATGTCACGACACTTGACGCTGAGAGAAAGTATAACCCATATCTCAGGCAGGCTGCGGAGGCTTTGAAATGACTCTGATATTCAGCGGCAACGATTATAAATATGAGCTTGAGGGAGTAATGAAGCTTTTTATCCCTGCAACGCTCTTTACCCACGTTTTTTCTGACAGCATAGATACAGAGGACGATTATGTGTTCGCTCAGAAAAAGGATAACGCTGACAATGTTTGTTTGAGCGTTAAGGTGAGATATGACGGCAAGACTTGCGAAAAAGAGGAGTTCGTGCCTTTTGAAAGCGATATGGAACTTTCACTGTCAAGACTTCTTTTTAAGGCAATGAGCGAGATAACAGGCATTGTGCCGAAATGGGGCGTTATAACGGGAATAAGACCTGTGAAGCGTGTGAATGATATGCTCAGTGAGGGCATGAACAAGGCGGAGATATTTAAAGCCATGGAGAGCAGGTATCTTTGCAGCGAAGAAAAGTGCGATATTGCATACAAAACTGCTATAACCCAGAAGCCTGTCCTCGATGAGCTTGAAAAGGACAGCTTTAGTCTTTATGTGTCAGTGCCGTTTTGTCCCACAAGATGCTCCTACTGTTCTTTCGTTTCACAATCTATCGAGGGCTGTATGAAGCTTATCCCTGAGTATGTGAACAAGCTGTGTGAAGAGATAGTTTACACTGCGAAGATAACGAAAAAGCTTGGTTTAAAGCTTGATACCGTATATTTTGGCGGCGGCACTCCTACCACGCTCACTGCTGCTCAGCTTGACAGAGTTATGAAAGTCATTGCAAACAGCTTTGATATGTCAACTGTCCGTGAATACACTGTTGAAGCGGGAAGACCTGACACCATAACTGAAGAAAAGCTGAAGGTGCTTAAAGCAAACGGCTGTGGCAGAGTATCTATAAATCCACAGACTTTGAATGACAGCGTTCTTGAGGCTATTGGCAGAAAGCACACAACTGCTCAGTTTTTTGACAGCTTTGACCTTGCAAGAAAAGTTGGTTTTGACTCTATAAATACCGATATAATCGCAGGTCTGCCAACAGACACAGTGGAGAGCTTTGAGAATACCATTGATAAGCTTATCGAGCTTGCTCCTGAGAATATCACTGTACACACACTTTCCATAAAGCGTGCGGCTAGGCTAAATCACAGTGGTGACAGGGAAGTGCTGAAAAATCCAGCCGATAAAATGGTAGAGTATGCCACAAAAAGACTTCTTGAAAGCGGCTATCTGCCTTATTATCTCTACAGACAGAAGAATATGCTTGAAAATCTTGAAAATATAGGCTGGACAAAGCATGGTCACGAGGGTTTGTATAATATCTATATAATGGAAGAAGTTCAGACCATACTTGCAATGGGTGCAGGTGGCTCGACAAAGCTTGTTGACAAAGAGGGCGGACGTTTGGAGCGTGTGTTCAATTACAAATTTCCGCTGGAATACAATAAGCATTTTGAGCTTATGCTTAAGCGAAAAAATGAGATAGAGGAATTTTATGCTAAAGAAAAATGAGATTATCAGGCTTGAAATAAGCGGTATGACAAATGAGGGCAACGGAGTAGGAAAGCACGAGGGCATTGCTGTTTTCGTGCCTTTTACTGTTATTGGCGACGTTATCGAATGCAGGATAGTCAAGGTCTGCAAAACGTATTGCTATGGCATTATCGAAAATATTGTAAGTGGTTCGGTTGAAAGAGCGAAGAACGATTGCCCTGTTTATTCAAGGTGTGGTGGTTGTTGTTTTCGTCACATGAGCTATGAGGAAGAATGCCGTGTAAAAGAGCAGTTCATAAAGGATTCATTTGAGCGTATTGGTAAGCTTTATCCTGAATATGACAGCTTTGAGGGTTGTAAACAGCTTGTTGGCTATCGCAACAAGGCGCAGTACCCTGTAGCAGAGCAGGACGGCAGGGCAGTTTGCGGATTCTATTCAAGGCGTTCTCATCATGTATGCGATCACACTGATTGTGCATTACAGCCTGCTGTATTCAAGGCAATAGCCGATGAAATAATGGCTTATGTGAACAAGCGTGAGATAAAGGCATACAACGAGGAAACGGGAAGCGGTCTGCTCAGGCATATTTATCTCAGGCGTGGCGAACACTCAGGCGAGATAATGGTTTGTCTTGTTATAACTGACCTTAAAAAGCGTGGCGTATTTGATGCGCTTGTGGGTGAGCTTTGCAAAAAATATACTGATATAAAGAGTATAGTTTTCAACGAGAATAGCCGAAAGACCAACTGTATACTCGGACAGAAGCTTGTTACTGCGTATGGAAGCGACACGATACACGATACCATGTGTGGAAATGATATAGAGATATCACCGCTGTCATTTTATCAGGTAAATACAATTCAGGCGGAGCGGCTTTATGAAATTGCCGCAGATTATGCTCAGCTGACAGGAAAGGAAACTCTTCTTGATCTTTACTGCGGTGCAGGAACGATTGGTTTGTCAATGAGCAAAAAGGTGAAAAAGCTCATAGGTGTTGAGATAATAGAGTCTGCAATAGACAATGCAAAACGAAATGCCGCAGCAAACAATGTTACAAATGCGGAATTTATATGTGGTGACGCAGGAAAGATAGCAGAGATACTTTACAGCCGTGGCGAACGACCAGATGTGATAATAGCTGACCCTGCAAGAAAGGGCTGCACTAGGGACGCACTGGAGTACATGGCAAAAATGTCCCCTGACAGGATAGTTATGATATCTTGCAATCACGCTACTGCTGCTAGGGACTGTGCTGTGCTGGAAGAGTTGGGGTATAAGACGGTCAAGGTCAAGGGCGTGGATCTGTTTGGGAGGACGGGGCACGTTGAAACGGTTTGTTTGCTGTCAAGAAAAGATAAATAAAGGCTAAAAAGTGGCGTATTTCCGGCTTTTCGGTAGTTAGGAGGTAATGCCTGACTTCTGAAAAAGCTCGGTTTTCTTATATGGAAACATATCCACTGTAAAATATGTGTCAGCTTGTAACCTCGGATTAGATGTCACAATTTGAGACAGTGGATTAGATTTCAGGCATTTTGGGATGTTTTTGGGAAAATGAAAAAGGGTGACAACCAATCCTGCAGGACTGACTCCTATTGAAATCGCTCAGGGAGTGACCTATAAAGAGGCAAAATTAACATTTCTTTGCCAAAAATTGTATCATCATCAATTTTCCAAAGAGGATATTACAACTGAAGTTCAGGAGTATTATGCTTCCATGCCAAAAGTATATCCCGATTTCAATGGAGGTTGGCAACCACATATTGTTTTTGTAGGTGAAATTATAGAGGTTAGGGATGAGCGATAAATTGGGATTTAGAGGATGTGAATGAGCAGCATGAAGAAAATAAAAGAAGGAATTAATTTGAAAAAACTCCTTAGGCTGAAGAATACAGGCAGTATCTTTGTGATTGCGGGGCTTTTGACGATTTTTGTAATAGTGTTGTACACATTTATTCTGCAAAGTTCTTACACTAAGACCGCCCTTGAAACAGAAATCACACGTGACACAGCAAGTGCAGATGCAGTACACAAACTAGTGGATGGAAGAATCGGCAAAGAAGATTTTGATCAAATCAAAGATCAATCTGATGAAAAGAAGCAATTATATAAGGATATTTCTTCATATTTCAATGAAATCAGAACACTGAATTCTACTCGATATATTTACACCGCTACAAAAAATGAAGAAGGAAAACTCGTTTATGTGGTAGACGGTTTGGATTCGGATGCGGATGATGTAAGACACCCTGGAGATTATATTGAGGAAGAAATGGTTCCGTATATTGATAGGGCTATTTCTGGGGAGAATGTGTACTCTCAGGATATCATTGATACAACATGGGGTCCGATTTTTACGGCTTGCTATCCTGTAAGAGCAAATCATGATGGGACTGGAGAAATCATTGGCGCATTTTGCATTGAAATGGATATGCAATCAGCTTATGGAATGGTTGAAGAGACGAATCATATTTCCATCATCTGTGGTTTAGTCGCAGGAGCTGTATTGCTTTTGATTTGTCTATATACCTATTATGTTTACCAGAAAAGCAAGGCAGAAGAGCAAAAACAAAAACAATTATTAATGACCGCCGCTGAGGAAGCAGATGCTGCCAACAAAGCAAAATCTGCGTTTTTGCTTAGTATTAGCCATGACATCAGAACGCCGATGAATGCCATTATTGGATTTACAAACATTGCGCTTCACCAGAACACGGTTTCAGATATTCATGATAGCTTGGAGAAAGTTCAAAAAAGTTCGAATCATCTTCTCTCTTTGTTGAATGACGTTCTGGATTTTACTCGCATTGAAAGTGGAAAAGTTACTATTTCGCCCGAGCCAGTGGACATTACTCAATTGACAGATAATGTTCAGGCGATTATGAATGGACTTCTTTATAATCGAGATCTTAAGTTTGAAGTACATCGAGAAATTCCAAGGAACCCATATGTCCTTGCGGATGTTGCGCGTATCCGAGAAGTTTTGGTGAATCTTCTTGGCAATGCTGTGAAATTCACAAAGGACGGCGGAAAGATTACTTTGGATATCAGCAGTTACCCAGGAGCGGATGAGAAACATATCATAACTCGTTATGTTGTTCGAGATAACGGTATTGGCATGAGCGAAGAGTTCCAGAAAAAATTATTCGATCCGTTTTCACAAGAAGATGATGCTAATGCCAGAACTCAATATAAGGGAACCGGTCTTGGTATGGCCATCACAAAAAAATATGTGGATATGATGGGCGGTTCGATTGCTGTTGAGAGCAAAAAAGGTGTAGGTTCTACATTCACAGTGGAGATCCCACTGGAGTTGTCAGAACAGGTTATTCAATCAGAACAAAAACAACATCTACATAGAGATTTGACGGGTATTCATGTTCTTATGGCTGAGGATAATGATCTAAATGCTGAACTTGCTACGATGATACTGGAAGATGCTGGTACGACCGTAACACGCGCATCAGACGGAAAAGAAGTTGTGGATTTGTTTAAAAATCATCCACGAGGCACATACGATCTTATTTTGATGGATATTATGATGCCAAACATGGATGGACACCAAGCAGCAAAAGCCATTCGAGCCTTGGGTATAGAGCGGTCCGATGCAGTTACGATTCCAATTATAGCTTTGTCTGCAAATGCTTTTATAGATGATATTCAGGAATCCCTGGATTCAGGCATGAATGACCATATTTCCAAGCCGATTAACATGGAGGAATTAATCGATACTATCACTAAATACATTAAACACTATTAGGAAAACAAAGAAGTTAATTCTGATTTTCCTGTACCTTTCAAAATCTTCTCTGCTGATTATGGAAGATCTGGAACAAAATGCGTGCTACTGATTCTGAATAAGCACTTGCTATGAAAAATGCCGACACGGCTAAGGTTTGGCAGTTTGAAAATCTCTTCGAGCTGCAGGCTGAGGAGATTGCAATTCAGACGTGTTTGGTAATGTAGCCATTCCTTATTTCTTATCAAAAATCAACAAAACTCGTTTGGTTTAGTCTTAGCCAAACGAGTTTTGTTTTTTACTCCCTGAGATTTTCTTTGAGTTTTACTTTTCGATATTCTTTTGGTGACATACCAATGTATTTATGAAACAGTCTGCTGAAATAAAGCGAATTGGTGTATCCAACCATATTTGCAATTTCAGTAATGGTATAGTCCGTATTTTCTAACAAATTTTGTGCGTTGGAGATTCGCAGCTTTAAGATATATTGCAGCGGACTGGAACCTGTGATTTCTTTAAAGCACTGAATAAACCAACAGTTGCTAAGCCCTCTGGATTCGGAGTACTCCTCAATGCTGATTTCTGTGTTGTAATTCTTACGAAAATAGTGCATCGCAAAAGCAACTTCTTTTTCACTGGTGCTGCTGAATTTCTTTGCACTCATGATTGCACGGCTTATCAAAACAAAAATATTTCGCAGCTGCAAAGAAATCAATTCATCATACCGTGGTCTGCAAAGCTGCAATTCCTGAATCATCTGACCAAATAACCACTGATAATCGGGAGATGTTCCAATATAGAGAATATTATTTTTCAGGTTGATATTGTAATACTTTAAAATTTCTTCTACTTCATTTTCGGTAAAATGCACCCAATAAACATCGGTTTGATCTGCACGATAATAAACATATTCCTGTGGTTGATCCGGCAAATATATAATAATATTTCCTGCTGAAACCGTTTTTTCTTCTCTGTGAATGAAAAAATGTCCTTTTCCGGAGGCAATATATAAAAGCTGATAATCTTTTCTTCCCTTCGGACGATGTGTTACTACTTCAGAACGATTTTTCACACGATAATTTCCACAGCTTGTTACAATCAAAGGTTTCGTATTATCCACTACAGTAGATGTAGAGTTGTTTAAATAGGCAACTCTGACCGCTCTTGTTACAAAGAACAGCAAGGAAAGAGTTCAGATGGGTTCTTATCGTTTTATCTTCGCATTTGGAACAAGCCTACTGATTCAGGCTGTTACATTCCAATTTGTTGAAGCAATTGGCGGTGGTGCAAATGGCTGGAGAACAGTCGCAATTTTTTATGCGGTTATCGGTCTTATTGTAAATACAATTTCCGCTCTTTCTGTAAAGGAACTTTCTGATGAGGAACTTGCAGACAGTGAAACAAAAACAGAAGAAACCAAATACAGCTTTGGAGAAGCATTCAAAATGCTCGTACACAACAAATATTATGTGATGATCACAGTAACCTATATTTTGCAGCAGTTCTATGGTGCGATGATCGGTGTTGGAACATACTATGCAAAATATGTTCTCGCAAATGAGAATATGTTCAGCACGTTTGCGTGGTTTATCAATATTCCTTTGATTATCGCCTTGATCTTCACTCCTACCATCGTACAAAAATGGAACGGAATGTATAAGCTGAACAAATACAGCTACATGGTAGCAACAGTTGGCAGACTTCTGATAGCAGTTGCCGGATACATGGGAAACATTCCGCTGATGCTTGCATTTACAGCACTTGCAGCACTCGGTCAAGGTCCATGGCAAGGTGATATGAATGCAGTCATCGCATCATGCTCTGAATATAGCTGGCTTACCAAACACAAGCACGTTGATGGAATCATGTACTCCTGCACATCACTTGGTAATCCTGTATAATAAAACTTGACACATAAAAAACAATCAAAGTATAATAAAAACAAAGGAGTGTGTCATCAATGGGAACAGGAAAACAATATGATGAAGAGTTTAAAAAGCAGGCAATAAAGCTCGCAAAGGAGATTGGCACCAAGGCAGCAGCAGATGAGCTGTGCATCCCCAAAGG
>NZ_QTYG01000044.1:0-19030 GCF_003462045.1 Ruminococcus sp. AM31-15AC
TTAATTGATATGGTGTATAATATTCTTGTGGTTGGTTATTCATGATACTTTAATTATACCACAAAAAAAGACTGCTGTCTTGCTTTTTGGCAAGATCGCAGCCTTTTTTTCTTGGGGACTTTTTTTACAGCCCCTTTTGTTTGTGTCTTACGAAACGAGAGTGGGCGAATTGCGGGCGAACGCTGTTCGCCCCTACTTTTTGCTATTCTATCACAAGTTCCTCTTTTGTGGAATCCGTTCCCTCGATATGGAAAGAATTGAGCACAGGCTCATCTCTGTTCATAAGTGAGAGTATCATATAGCTTGCTGTCTTGTCATAAGCAAGCCTTTTGTCCTCATCAGAAGGACGAGAAGGTGACTCAGGGTGTGAGTGCCAGTTGCCCAGAGGGATAAGTCCCTCCGCTCTCATGTCCTTGATAGCAGCAAGCTGCTCCTTAGGGTCAAGAGAAAAATGCTCGTTTGAGTGGTCTATGTTCGTGAGAAGATAGACCTTTTTTATAATCTTGTCACTGCCCTCTTTTACTCCGCCTATAAGACCGCAGGCTTCGTTTGGAAGCTCGCTTTCAGCGTGGTGCAGTATCTTTTCATAATCGCTTTTGCTGAGTTTTATCATAGATGTACACCGTCACATTCTGCCTGTTCATAGTCGATAAGCTCTGTGATAGTAGGGTGCTCGCCGCATACTGCACAGCCCTTTGTATCCTGAGGGAGCTTTACCTTTCTGAACTCCATTTTAAGTGCGTCATAAGTAAGCAGATAGCCTGTGAGAAGTTCGCCAACTCCAAGGATATACTTAATAGCTTCCATTGCCTGCAAGCTTCCTATAACGCCGCCCATTGCACCGATAACGCCTGCCTGCTTACAAGTAGGAACAGCGTCCTCGGAGGTGGGTTCTTGAACACACATCTATAGCATGGTCCCTGACCTGGAACATAAGTCATGAGCTGACCCTTAAATCTGATGATGCCGGCGTGTGAAAATGGCTTTTTAGCCATTACGCAGGCGTCATTAATAAGAAACTTTGCAGGGAAATTATCAGTGCCGTCGATAACGAAATCATAGTCCTTGATTATATCCATGATGTTCTCGCTGTCGATAAAGGTGCGATATGTATTCACCTTAACGTCAGGGTTGATAGCTTCCATTGTTTCCTTTGCGGAAAGAACCTTTGCCTTGCCAACGTCCTGAGTTGTGTGGATGATCTGTCTTTGCAGATTTGAGAGATCTACCTCATCTGCGTCTGCAATGCCGATAGTGCCAACGCCTGCTGCGGCAAGATACATAGCGGCCGGTGCGCCAAGTCCGCCTGCACCTATGATAAGCACCTTTGCGTTAAGAAGCTTTTTCTGTCCCTTTGCGCCAACCTCTTTAAGAATGATGTGGCGTGAGTAACGCTCAAGCTGTTCGTCTGTAAATGCCATTACTGTCCGCCTCCCATGAAGTAAAGAAATTCTACAACGTCGCCATCTTTAAGAACTGTGCTTTCAAAAGCACCGCTCTCTACAAATTCGTCATTGATAGTTACTGTAACATACTGTGGCGTTTCAACGTTCTCGTCAATAACGAGCTGTGCCACTGTAAGTCCCTCTGCAACGTCCTTTTTATTGCCTGCTACTGTTATAGTCATGATACATTTCTCCTTAATCTATTGAATTTATTGTTTCGGCAAGCTGTGCTTTCTTTACAACTCCCGTAAGTCTTGCTTTTTCTGCTCCGTCCTTGAAGAACACAAGTGTCGGAACGCTTGTGACGTTATACTTCTGAGCAGTTTCCCCGTCAAAGTTAATATTGAGTTTCACAAGCTTTATGCCCTCAGGGTTCTCCTCCTCAGTTTCCGCAAGAAGCGGTGACATTCGCTTGCATGGAACGCAGGAATCTGAATAGAAATCTGCGATAACAAGCTTTCCTGCCTCGTTTATCTCGCTCTCGAAAGTATCCTTATTTGCTCTTACTGACATTAATCTCCCACCTTTTGTACAATAAGGTCATAAGTGCCGTCCTCATTGTCGATGAGTTTCAATATCTTGTGACCCTCTTCCTTTATACTTCTCGGAACGTTCTGAACAGGCTCGCCGTCATTCATTTTAATGGAAAGGATCTGTCCGTCGTCAAGCTCCTCAAGAGCTACCTTTGCCTTGACAAATGTTGTCGGGCAAACCACTGTGGTGATATCCACCGTATCGTCTATTTTAAAATCAGCCATTGTTATAAACCTCCAGTATAGTATTTGTAAATTTCTCTCTGCCCACTCTGTCGATAGTGAACTTGAATCTTTCGCCAGCTTTTGCGTTATCGTCAAAGAACTGTATAGCAGTATCGCAAATCTTCATAAGAGTTTCCTTATCCTCGATAAATGGGATAACAGTTTCGCCCTTGTTGATATGGTTGCCGAAAAGTCCGCCGAATGAAACTATATAGCCGTGGATAGTATCCCACGCTTCTGTAGGACAAGCCTTAAAGCAGCGTCCGCAGAAATTGCACTTCTCTTTGTCAAGGACTATCTTTCCGTCCTCCATTGTAAGCGCACCCTGACGGCAAGCCTTTACGCACACGCCACAGCCGATACAATCAGCTTCACGCCACTCTACCTTTATTCCGCCTTTGATACCAACGTCATTTTCTTCCGCTTTAAGGCAGTTGTTCTGACAGCCTGTGATACCGAACTTGAACTTGTGAGGAAGCTCTCTTGCGAAATATCTTTCGTCAAGCTCCTTTGCAAGAGCGTATGTATCTATACAGCCGCTTGGACAGACAGCAGCGCCCTGACAGGCTGTGATAGTTCTTACTCTCGGCCCGCACACGCCCGGCTCTGTGTCGCCCTTGGCAAGAGCCGCCTTTACCTCGTCGATATCGTCAAGCTTTATAAAAGGTATCTCAACGCTCTGACGTGATGTAAGATGAACATAGCCCTCGCCGTATTTATCAGACACCTCTGCAATAGCTGCAAGCTGTTTTGCCGTAAGGTTTCCGCCCACAACTCTAAGTCTAAGTGAAAAGTTATTCTTCTGCTTCTGGCGCATGAAACCGCCTTTTTTAAGTGTTGCGTAGTCAACTGCCATAGTAAATTCCTCCTAAAGTTTTTCTATGGACTGTTTAAAGTCCTCGATCAGATCCGATGCGTCCTCAATTCCGACGCTTATCCTAATTGTGTCGCCGAACACGCCTGCGTTTATCTTCTGCTCCTCGCTTCCGTGAGCATAGATAGTGCTTGCAGGGTGGATAACGAGCGTTCTCGTATCTCCGATATTAGTTGCATTTGTTGCAAGTTTCAAGCCGTTTATAAGCTTGAAGGCTCTTTCCTTCGAGCCTGCTCTTATGGTGAGTATAGCACCGCCCTTGCCGCCAAGCTCTTCCTGACAAAGGTCATAGAACGGACTGGCTTTAAGTGCAGGATAGTTCACTTCAATGCCCTCACAGCTTTCAAAAAACTCTGCAAGCTTCAAAGCGTTGTGGCAACATCGCTCCATTCTAAGACCCAGTGTTTCAAGTCCCACGCTGTTCATAAATGCGTTCATTGGAGCAAGACAGCCGCCAACGTTTCTCCATATGCCGTTTCTCAGCTTTGCGATATAAGCAAACTTCCCGAATTTCTTATATTCTGCCAGACCCTTGAACTTATCATAATCCCATTTGAAGTTTCCGCTGTCGATTATAATGCCGCTTATGGAATTTCCGCCGCCGTTTATATACTTTGACGTGGAATGTACCACGATATCAGCACCGTAGTCAAATGGATTTATAAGATAAGGTGTAGCCGTTGTACTGTCAAGTATAAACACTGCACCATTTTCATGGGCAAGGTCAGCCACCGACTTTATATCAACTATTTCAAGATTAGGGTTTCCGATAAGCTCGGTAAAGACCGCTTTGGTCTTACTATTTATAATAGGGGCTATTTCCTCTTTTGTAACGTGCTTTACGAACTTGGTCTTGATACCGAATGCCGCAAGGTCGCCGAAAAGGTCGATAGTGCCACCGAAAAGACCTGCGCCGCATATTATCTCGTCCCCTGCTTCAAGAATGTTCAGAAGCGACATTGTAACAGCCGCCATGCCTGATGAACAAGCCACTGCACCAACACCTTTTTCAAGGGTATTCATTCGGTTCTCAAAAGCCGCCACTGTCGGGTTGCTTATTCTTGTGTAAGCATATCCCGGTGCTTTATTATTGAATACTTTTTCAAGCTGCTCAGCCGACTCCTGCGCAAAGGCACTCACCTGATATATCGGAGTGAGCGTTGAGCCTGTTGTTTTCTCAGGTTCAAATCCGCCATGGAGCAATTTTGTATTGAATTTCAAAGGAAACGCCCCCTGTTTTCTTATTATATAGCTATCACCGCAAGCCTGTCAAGGTGCGATGTTCTCTGTTACTGTAGATATTATACAACATAAATCATATAAAGTCAATAGGATTACTATAGATTTAACATTTCTTTTAAAATATGCCCTTATTTTTATGAAAACTCTTGACAGTTTGCTCAAAAAAGTATAAAATATATTATGTTGATAGGATTACTATGAATAATAGGATAAGTATAAAAAGCATGAAAGCAGACAATATTTGTTTGCTCAAGGAGGTGCAGAAATGAAAATTTCAACAAAAGTAGAATGTGGCATAATTGCCATTGCAGACATTGCAATGAACTCAGAAAACGGCGAAACAGTAACAGTATACAGCGTGGCAGAAAGACGTGGACTTTCAGGAAAATATCTTGAGCAGGTGCTTACTTCTCTGAGGCAGGCAAGGCTCATAAAAGGCATAAAAGGCTCTAGGGGCGGATATATACTCAACAAAAAGCCAGAGAAGATAACACTCAAAGAGATAATCGACGCACTTGACCCATCGGTGCTTGGAAGCGATGTTGCGGTAGTAAATGACGAAAACACAGAATTTGCACAGGTGCTTGACGATTTTATATGGCTGAGATTAGAGAACAAGCTGAAAAGCTATACAGAATCTGTAACCCTCAGACAGCTTGTTGACTTCTATAATAAAGAGTCAGTAGAGAACGTTTCAGAGCCTATGTATTACATCTGATTGACAAAAGTCGGTTTTCATTTTATAATTAGGGACAGAGAGTGTATACTATATATAAAGGAAGTGTTTTTATGTATGATGTTATAATAATAGGCAGTGGTCCTGCGGGGCTTACTGCGGCGATATATGCAGGCAGAGCAATGCTTTCCGCACTGGTGTGCGAAAAGGACTACATGGGCACAGGTCAGATATCTGTTACAGACAGAGTCGAGAACTACCCGGGTCTTTACGGCATAAACGGCTATGACCTTGGAGAAAAGTTCAGAGAGCAGGCTGAAACTCTTGGTGCTGAGTTTTACGAGGGTGAGGCTGAGAGCTTTGAGAAAACAGCCGAGGGCTGGAAGGTCATATTCAAGGACGGCTCTGTAAAAGAAGGAAAAACGGTTATTTACACCGCAGGCACTTCATATCGTCATCTTGCCGTGGCAGGCGGTGAGAAACAGCGCGTTTCTTACTGCGCAGTGTGCGACGGCTTCTTCTATAAGGATAAAGTTGTGGCTGTTGTGGGCGGAGGAGATACTGCACTTGGCGACGCACTTTATCTCTCAAAGCTTGCAAAGACTGTATATCTTATTCACAGACGTGACGAGTTCAGAGCAAATAAGGCTTTGCAGAAAAAGGTCGCTGAAACAGATAATATCGTGCCTGTTATGAGTGCAGTTATAAAAGAGGTAACAGGCGGCGAGAACGCTGAGGGCATCGTATATGTTCAAAACGGCGAGGAAAAGAACATTGCCGTGGACGGAGTGTTCTGCGCAATCGGAAGCGTGCCGAATACACAAGCTTTAGAGGGCGTTTGCGAGCTTGACAAAAGCGGATATGTGAAAGCTGGCGAGGACGGGATCACCACTGCAAAGGGTCTTTTTGTGGCAGGAGATGTCCGTACTACACCTCTCAGGCAGGTAATAACAGCAGCAGCAGACGGTGCAAACGCACTTTCTTCTGCGGAAAAATATATAATGGAGCTGTAAAAAGCAAAACAAAGCGGTGTCGGAGCGTAAAACTCTGCACCGCTTTTTCTATATCCTTATACAAAGTAACCCCTGCAAAGGGCGACAGCGATTTTGCGGCAGTAGAAACTGCAGGTATAAATGTAGGGGCTGGCGCCCTCGACAGCCCGCTCTGAGGGCGGCAAGGTTTGGTTTTATCACGAATTTGTGTAGACGTGCCGTATAGTGTTTGAAACAATGTGCCAAACGTTGTGTGTAAACCGCAAAAAAAGGACGCTGTCACCAACGCCCCAAATTGCACTTATGCCTCCACGCTCTCCTTTTCAAGCAAGCTGTCAATGAACCTCTGCACAGGCTCCGGAGTTTCATACTGGGAAGCCGTCACCGCACATATGCTCCTGGGCGGTATCTGCTCTTTTGTGTTCACCCTGAAGATGTTCCCTGCCTCTATCTCCGCCTTGGTGGTCGCATACTGCATGAAGCCTATGCCAAGATTGTTCTTTACCATTGGCATTACAAAGTTTATGGACGTAAGCTCAATATCAGGTCGCAAAAGCAGATTGTGCTGTCTGAATATATGGTCAAGATAGTTTCGGGTGGTGGTAGTGTTTTTAAGACAGATAAGCGGATATTTCACAAGCTCATGCAGGGATATCTCCTTGTCTTTAAGATAGGAAAAACCGTTTCCTGCGGCAACGATATCCTGAAGCTTCTTTATCACATTTATGTTAAGCCCCGTTTTGTCTGCAAACGGCGAGGTAACTACAGCCACGTCTATTAGATTTGCCCTCAGCGCTTCTATAGCGTCAGGGGTTGACATACTGTCTATCTTTATCTGTATCTTCGGGTGTTCTCTGTGAAATTCTACAATGCGGTCTATAAGAAAGCTTTGCAGTGCCACCTCGCTTCCTCCAAGCCTTACTATCGCCCTGTCACGCTCGCTTATCAGCGCAAGCTCCTCCTCTGCCGAGAATATATGCTTGCAGGCTATGGATATATGCTTAAAGAGCATCTCTCCGCCCGTTGTCAGCTCTACACCCTTTTTTGACCGCACAAAAAGCTTGCACCCAAGCTCGTCCTCAAGATTTTTTACGCATCGGCTTATGCTAGGCTGCGACAAAAACAGATAGTTCGCCGCCATGGTTATGTTTTGGAACTTTGCCACATAATAGAATATCTTATAATGCTCAAAATTTATCTCTCTCATAAACCGTTCCTCTCCTCTCTATCCATACACTATGAGTATGTTTACAATAGAAAATATCTATTTGACATATGCTTATGATTGTATTATAATATATTCGTAGACAAAAAGCAAGTCTTACATCACTGCGCCATAGGGGGACGCATACAAAAAATAGTTTTATCATGATAAAATCAATGACGATTGCATTCGACCGCTGGGGGGTAAACGGTGTAGACCTTATTATACCCTTATGAGGCCGGCATTCTTATTGGTTTTATTTTTTTGGAGGTGATAAAATGCTGGAGAGAATTTCCGAAAATCTTTCCGAGGCTATGCAAAACAAAGTGGCTTTCAGGATACCGATTTTCGGAGGCATACCCGTTCCTGTGTCCTGCGTGGTAACATGGATAATAATGGCGATACTTGTGATAGCTTCAATACTTCTCACAAGAAACCTTAAACTTATCCCTGACAGGAAACAGATGATGCTTGAATCATTCGTAGGCTTTCTCAGAGATTTCTTCAGAGAACAGCTCGGAGAAAAGGGTATGGCGTATTTTCCGTTCCTTGCAACTGTCATTATCTACATAGGCTTTGCGAACATCATCGGTCTGCTGGGCTTTACACCGCCTACAAAAGACTTGAATGTTACCGCAGGACTTGCGATCATGAGCATTGTGCTTGTGGAGGTTGCAGGAATAAGAGCAAAAGGAACAAAGGGCTGGCTGAAAAGCTTTGCCAAACCTGTGGCGATAATCGCTCCGCTGAATGTAATGGAGCTTGTTATCAGACCGCTGTCGCTTTGTATGCGACTTTTCGGAAACGTGCTTGCGTCTTATATCATCATGGAGCTTATCGACGCCGTTTGCCCGATAGTGATACCGCTGGCATTCTCGGCATACTTTGATATTTTCGACGGCTTCATTCAGGCATATGTTTTCGTGTTCCTCACGTCCCTGTTCATAAATGAAGCAATAGAGGACGACGACTAAGATAACAGAAATTCGGAGGTATGATCTATGTTAGTAGCAATCGGTGCGGCTGTAGCCGTTATTACAGGAATAGGAGCAGGTATCGGAATAGGTATCGCAACAGGAAAGGCAACAGAGTCTATCGCAAGACAGCCTGAGGCTAAAAAGGATATAAGAAGCTCACTGCTTCTCGGCTGCGCACTTGCAGAGGCAACAGCTATCTACGGCCTTATCGTAGCTATCCTTATCATTTTCTTCCTGAAGTAAGAGAATAAGCGTAGAAAAGTAAAAGAATAAAAACGGAGGTATATATCATGTTAGTAGCAATTGGTGCGGCTGTAGCCGTTATTACAGGTATAGGCGCAGGCATCGGAATAGGTCTTGCAACAGGAAAGGCAACAGAGTCTATCGCAAGACAGCCTGAAGCTAAAAAGGATATAAGAAGCTCACTGCTTCTCGGCTGCGCACTTGCAGAGGCGACCGCTATTTACGGTCTTATCGTAGCTATCCTTATCATCTTCTTCCTGAAGTAATAAAACAAAACATCTTTATGAAAGGAGCATAGCTATGATAAGTCTTGATATAAGTTTGGTATGGGTAATAATAAATCTGCTGGTACTGTATCTGCTCCTTAAAAAGTTTCTTTTCAAGCCCGTGTGCAAGATGATGGACGAGAGGTCTGCAAAGATACAAAGCGACCTTGACGGTGCGGCACAGGCTAAGGCGGACGCTGAAAAAATAAAAGCTGACTATGAAGCTGAGATAGCCGACGCACACAGTCAGGCTGTTGAGATAACAAACAAGGCTAAAGCACAGGCAGGCAGAGAATGCGACCTTATGCTTGAAAATGCAAGAGCCGAGTCTGCTAAGATAATGAAAGAAGCTGAAAAGTCCATTGCAAACGAAAAGGAAAAGGCTATGGACGACGCAAAATACCAGATTGCAGACCTTGCTATACTGGCGGCTGCTAAGGTCATTAAGAAAAATGTGGGAGGCGACTCCGACAGAGAAACTGTTGACGAATTTCTCTCCGAGGTAGGTGCTGCCAAATGATCTTTTATCCCGAGGAAGTCTGCGGCAGAGTGCTTTTTGAACTTTCCCCAAAGGCTGAGAGCGTAAAGGCTTCAAGAGAGCTTTTTGAAAGCTGCAATGAGCTTAGGGACGCTCTCGCAAGCCCTGCTGTGGAAATAAAGGAAAAGGAGAAAGTTATAGACAGGCTTTTTCCACAAGATATGAGAAACTTTCTCAAGGTCATGTGTCAGTGGGGTCACATGGATAACATCATGGACATTTTTGACGCATATGACGATGAAGTCCTCAAAAGCAAAAATATACTTAAAGCTGAGCTTTACTGCGTCTGCCCGCCTGAAAAGGCACAGACGGATAAAATAAAAGAAACGCTGAAAAAGAAATACGGCGTGAGCGATGTTCTGCTGGAAGTGAATACCGACGAAGCCCTCATGGGCGGCTATCGTCTTGAAGTGAACGGGGTCGAGTATGACAAGAGCGTTCAGGGTATGATAAAAGCTTTGCAGAACAGGATATCAGGGAGGTGAACGGCTTGGCAGGTTCAAGCAGAAGCGATATTATCTCGGTGCTTAAAAGTGAGATAGCTGACTTTGAGGCGAAAACTCAGGTCAACGAAACAGGCAGGATAATATCCATAAATGACGGTATCGTAAATATTTACGGTCTTAATCATGCAATGTACGGTGAGCTTGTTGAATTTGAAACAGGCGTTAAAGGAATAGTTCAGAATGTGGAGAGAAAAACTCTCGGCTGCGTTCTTCTTGGCTCTGACCATGGTCTTACGGAAGGTTCAAAGGTAGTCAGAACAAAGAAAAGGGCAGGCGTCGGCGTTGGCGAAAAGCTTCTGGGCAGAGTTGTTGACGCTCTGGGCGCTCCTATCGACGGCATGGGCGAGATAGAGTATGACGACTACTACCCTATCGAACGTGAAGCCGCAGGCGTTTGCAACAGAAAGTCTGTTACAGTGCCTCTGGAAACAGGTATACTTTCTATCGACTCAATGTTCCCTATCGGCAGAGGTCAGCGTGAGCTTATCATAGGCGACCGTCAGACAGGTAAAACTTCCATTGCTCTTGATACCATTCTTAACCAAAAGGGCAAGGATATGATATGCGTATATGTGGCTATCGGACAAAAAGCTTCCACAGTCGCAAAGTTCGTTGAGGATCTTAAAAAGCACGGTGCTATGGATTACACCATAGTTGTAACAGCTATGGCCAGCGACCTTGCGCCTTTGCAGTACATATGCCCATACGCAGGCACAGCAATGGCTGAATATTTCATGGATAAGGGCAAGGACGTTCTTGTAGTATACGATGACCTTTCAAAGCACGCAGTTGCATACAGAGCAATGAGCCTGCTTCTGAAACGTTCTCCGGGACGTGAGGCTTACCCTGGAGATGTATTCTATCTCCATTCAAGACTTCTGGAGCGTTCATGCAGACTTGATGACGCTCACGGCGGCGGTTCTATCACTGCCCTGCCTATAATCGAAACACAGGCAGGCGACGTTTCCGCATATATCCCTACAAACGTTATTTCTATCACAGACGGACAGATCTTCCTTGAAACAGAGCTGTTCTTCTCAGGCGTAAGACCTGCTGTAAACGTTGGTCTTTCAGTATCCCGTGTAGGCGGTGCGGCACAGACCAAGATAGTAAAGAAAGTATCAGGCAATCTGCGTATCGACCTTGCACAGTTCAGAGAAATGGAAGTGTTCACACAGTTCAGCTCTGAGCTTGATAAGACAACGCAGGAGCTTCTCGACCATGGTCACAGGCTCGTTGAGATACTTAAACAGCCGCTCTATCACCCTTATTCAATGCACGAGGAGGTAATTATCCTCTGCTGCGCACAGCACAAGCTCATGCTTGACGTGCCTGTTAAGGAGATAAGAAAATTCACTCTCGATATGCTTTCCTACTTTGAGGCAAATCACAGCGATATCATTGCCGAGATAAATGACAAAAAAGTCATGACAGACGAGCTTGACGCAAAGATAGTTGCTGCCGCAAAGGAATTTAAGCAGGGCAGATAAAGGCTCTGCACCGAAAGGAGGCATAAGGCATGGCAGGAATGAGAGAGATAAGAGAAAGGATCGCAAGCGTAAGCGAGATCATGAAGATCACAAACGCTATGTACCTTATCTCTTCCTCAAATCTGAAAAAAGCCAAGAAAAGGCTTGAAAACACCGAGCCTTACTTTGAAAAGCTCCAATCTACCATTCACCACATACTGCTCCACACACCTGAGTTCGAGCACAAGTATTTCGACCAGCGTGAGGAGAAAAAGCCTGAGGACAAAATGATAGGCTACATAGTGGTAACAGCCGACAAGGGTCTGGCAGGAGCTTATAACCACAACGTTTTAAAGCTTGCAGAGCAGGAAATGGCTAGGCACAAGAACACCTGCCTTTTCGTTGTGGGACAGATCGGAAGACATTATTTTTCAAGAAAGAACGTGACAATCGACGCCGAGTTCCTTTACACGGCTCAAAATCCTACCCTTTACAGGGCGAGGGCGATCGCCGAAACTGTCACGGATCTTTTTGAGAGAAAATATCTTGACGAGGTTTATGTTATTTACACCAAGATGATAAATTCCATGGATATGGAGCCTGAGATGCTCAAGCTTTTTCCGCTGGAGCGTGAGGACTTTGAACACCCTCTGCAAAAGCAGGATCACGATATCGTAACGTTCAGACCAAGTCCTGAAAAGGTAATGGATCATCTTGTGCCGAACTACATGAAAGGTCTTATATTCGGCGTTTTGGTAGAGGCGTTCTCTAGTGAGCAGAATGCCAGAATGACCGCCATGAGCGGTGCTACCACAAGTGCTTCGGAGATGATAAAGGAGCTGTCATTGCAGTATAACCGAGCAAGACAGGCGGCTATCACACAGGAGATAACCGAGATCGTCAGCGGAGCAAATGCTCAAAAGGACGAGAGTTAAGGCTTTCGGGAAAGGTGTTGAGATTAAAATGGAAAAAGGAAAGATCGTTGAAATAATGGGACCTGTCGTTGACGTTGAATTTGAAAACGGCAAGCTTCCTATGATAAAGGACGCTCTTACTGTACAGCTTGACGGCAAGACAAAGGTCATGGAAGTGGCTCAGCAGCTTGGCAACAACACTGTCAGAGCTATCATGCTTGCTTCAAGCGACGGACTTGAAAAGGATATGGAGGTCACTGCCACAGGCGCTTGCATAAAAGTTCCTGTAGGCGACGCTACCCTTGGAAGAATGTTCAATGTCCTTGGTGAGAGCATTGACGGCGGCGAGCCTGTCAAGGCAGATGATTATTGGGAGATACACAGAGAGCCGCCAAAATTTGAAGATCAGAAGCCTGCAACAGAGATCCTTGAAACAGGCATAAAGGTAATAGACCTTCTTGCACCATATGCAAAGGGCGGTAAAATAGGTCTGTTCGGCGGTGCAGGCGTTGGTAAAACTGTGCTTATTCAGGAGCTTATCACAAACGTTGCCACAGAGCATGGCGGATATTCTATCTTCACAGGCGTTGGAGAGCGTTCAAGAGAGGGCAATGACCTATGGCACGAAATGACAGACTCAGGCGTTATCAAAAAGACAGCCTAGTGTTCGGTCAGATGAACGAGCCACCAGGATCAAGAATGAGAGTTGCTCAGACAGGACTTACAATGGCTGAGTATTTCAGAGATAAGGAACATCAGGACGTTTTGCTTTTCATAGACAACATATTCAGATTTGTTCAGGCAGGCTCTGAGGTATCGGCACTCCTTGGCAGAATGCCGTCAGCCGTTGGTTATCAGCCTACCCTTGCAAACGAAATGGGCGCTTTGCAGGAGCGTATCGCCTCAACAAAGCAAGGCTCTATCACATCTGTTCAGGCTGTATACGTCCCTGCGGACGACCTTACAGACCCTGCACCTGCTATCACGTTCTCACATCTTGACGCAACAACGGTGCTTTCAAGAAAGATAGTTGAACAGGGTATCTATCCTGCCGTTGACCCACTGGAGTCAACTTCAAGAATACTTGAGCCTGACGTAGTAGGTCAGGAGCATTACGAAGTTGCAAGAAAGACTCAGGAGCTTTTGCAGAAGTACAAGGAACTTCAGGATATCATTTCTATCCTGGGCATGGAGGAGCTTGACGACGCCGACAAGACGGCTGTTTACAGAGCAAGAAAGATACAGAAATTCCTTTCACAGCCTTTCCATGTTGCAGAGAATTTCACAGGCATAGAAGGCAAATACGTTCCGCTTAAAGAAACTATCAGAGGCTTCAAGAAGATAATCGACGGCGAAATGGACGAATATCCAGAGGCTGCATTCCTTAACGCAGGCACTATCGACGATGTTATCGAAAAGGCTAAACAGCTTGAAAACGAGTGATGACCCTCACCGAAAGGAGAAGCTGAAATGGTAAAGACATTCAAGCTTGAAATACTTGCCAGCGACCACGTTTTCTATTCGGGAGAATGTGACGAGCTTATATTTCCGGGTCAGGACGGCTCTTTCGGAATACTGCCTAATCATCAGCATGATAACCTGTCTTAATGCAGGCGAGCTGCGTTTCAGGACGGGGGACGAGTGGCACTATGCAGTGGTAAGCGACGGCTTTGTGGAGATAATGCCGTCATATGTGACGCTTCTTGCGGACACTGTGGAACGTCCTGAGGAGATAGACGAAAAGCGTGCGGAAGCCGCCAAGGAGAGAGCTGAGGAGAAGCTCAGGCAGAAGCAGAGCATTTCGGAATATTATCACACGCAGGCGGCTCTTAACAAGGCTGTAGCAAGGCTTAAGATATCAAGCAAGTATACAAAGCATAAGATAAATATTTGATACAAAGGCTCTCCGCTCACACGGGGAGCTTTTTCGTGTTTGTGTGTTACCTTTTTCAAAAATGCGTGTATATATTAGTGAAAGCCAAAAGACAGGAGGTGGAAAGCTTGAACGAAAAACATCTGATAACAAAGCTGAAAAAGAGATCCCAGAAAGCTCTGGATCAGCTTATAAGCTCCTATTCGGCTTATGTGTATACCATAGCGAGAAACATTCTGGGAGGTGCGTTCACTGCAGAGGACGCAGAGGAGATAACATCAGATGTGTTTTTCCGTATCTGGCAGACCGCCGACAGCCTTGACGAGGAGCGGAGCATTTCACCTTATCTTGCAGCCTGCACACGAAACTGTGCTATAAACAAGCTCAGGTCAAAGGGCAAGGATATGCAGTGCGGTGAGCTTATGGAGGATATCTTATTCTGCGGCAGCATTGAAAATGATATGGAAAACGCCGAGCAGCTTGAACTGATATCCGACGGTCTTGAACGGCTTTCAAAACAGGACAAAGAGATCTTTATAAGATTTTACTACTACGGAGAAAGGCTTGCCGCCATAAGCGGAAAAATGGGCATTACAGAAAACGCCTGCAAAACAAGACTTTCACGCACGAGAAAAAAGCTTAGAGAATATCTGGCAGAAAGGGGCTATAAAAATGAAAAAAAATGATAACTGGTCGCAGAGCTTTGCACCGCTCAACACGGCAGAATGTGACCCCGTCCGCATTGCAGGCTCTGTCAGAGAAAAGATAAACGCAGAGAAGGGCAGGAACATAACGATGAAAACAAACAAAAGAAGAATAAAACCGCTTGTTATCGCAGCAGCAGTTGCAGCCACCGCCGCAGTTTCTATGGTATCAGTAAACGCCGCCACAGACGGACAGCTTGTTGAGAAGATAAGTCTATTCATAAATGGCAAAGAGCAGGATATCGACAACTCAAATATCAAGAAAGGCGTTGACGAGAACGGCGATCAGTATTATGAATTTCACGTCAATGAGGACACGGACAGCGAAGTATCTGTGGAGCTTAGGGGAGATGTTTCCGACGCTGATGATAACGGCATTCATTATGAGATGGATGTTGACGAGGCTGAATAACGCAAGTTCATAAAAAATTTACATTAGAAATGTAGCAGGCTCTTGACAAAATGTCAGGGGTCTGTTATAATATTAGAGCATTCGTATCTAAAGACAGTTGGCAGCAGGAAACTGCAGAAGTCCAGCCGAGGAAAGGAATAGCAAAGTAATTATGACTTTGTATCTCTTTTGTCTTGCGACGAAAGGGATTTTTCTTTTGTTAGTTTACGGTTTGCGTAAATTAGTTCAAAGAGGTGAAATTGAAATGCCAAGCGAAAAGACATTGTCCGCTAAGAAGGAAAGAGTTGCACAGCTCGTTGAAATGCTCAAGAACTCTGCTGCAGGCGTACTCGTTGATTACAAGGGTATCACTGTTGAAGAGGATACAAAGCTCAGAAAAGAGCTGAGAGAGGCTGGCGTAAGTTATTTCGTTGAGAAGAACACTATCCTGAGATTTGCTCTTAAGGAAGCTGGTCTTGACGGTATCACAAACGTACTCGAGGGTACAACAGCTATCGCTATCTCTAACGACGACCAGACAGCTCCTGCAAGAATACTCGGTAAGTTTGCTGAGGACTGCAAGGACGAAAAGTTCTTCCTCAAGGCTGGTTACATTGGTGAGGACGTTTACGACGAGGCAGGCGTTAAGGCTCTCTCGAAGATCCCTTCAAGAGAAACTCTGCTCGCACAGCTGGTTGGTTCCCTTCAGGGTCCTATCCAGAAGCTTGCCGCAACACTTCAGGCTGTTGTGGACAAGGACAACGAGGCTGCATAATTTATATGCCGCTTAACGAATGGGCTTTGACCCGAAAAATTATTTAATAAAAAGGAGATTTTTATCATGGCTTCAGAGAAGATTATGAATTTTGTAGAAGAGATCAAGAAACTTTCCGTTCTCGAGCTTTCAGAGCTTGTTGACGCTATCCAGGAAGAATTCGGTGTAACAGCTGCTATCGCTGCTGCTCCAGCTGCTGGTGCTGCTGGCGCTGCTGCTGAGGAGAAGACAGAGTTCGACGTAGTTCTGACTTCATTCGGCGATGCTAAGATGGCTGTTATCAAGGCTGTTAAGGAGATCACAGGTCTTGGTCTTAAGGAGTCTAAGGAACTCGTTGAGAGTGCTCCTAAGGCTATCAAGGAAGGTGTTTCAAAGGCTGACGCTGAGGAGATCAAGACAAAGCTTGAGGCTGCTGGCGCTTCTGTTGAGCTCAAGTAATCCTGAGTTTGCACAAATAATTAAAGGACTTCGTAATGAAGTCCTTTTTTTGTTGAAAAAATTCATAATGAGTGAAACTGTTTTGTATAGGTGGAACAGCTCAATTTCTGCTTTGCTTTAGAATATCTAGCCTAACAGAACTGTTATACTGCCTGACTGATTTGTCAATAGCGGAATTTGAATATATATAAATAAGTATGTGATATGTATATTTATAAATAGTCGAATTTTTTTGAAAAAAAGCCTTGACAATAGGAAAAATAAATGCTATAATAATTAAGCTGAATGACACGGAACACAAACAAAACGAAAGAGTTCAGTGAAAAGAATAGCAAATGCGGCAGTGCTGGAATTGGCAGACAGGCACGTTTGAGGGGCGTGTGTCCTTGACGTACGGGTTCAAGTCCCGTTTGCCGCACCAAAGATTAAGTTCAAAGTTCGTAGGGTATTTATTCTGCGAACTTTGTGCTAATATCTAAAAAAGAAACAAACTTGCTTGATTGACCAAAGAGCATTAATGATTAATACCCTTTGGTCAGCCAAGCATACCGCTTGACCGAGTGTATGTAAAAACAATCCGTAATCGTATTGATTTTTTTGCTTACGCTTATAATGATTTTTCCCTTTGGCGCACGAAACCTCTGCGGTGACATCCAAACAATGGGACTGCATTGTGGCAATGTCGGCACGGGGTTGACACCCTTGCTTAGTTACTTTCACAGGTAGCTCGGCTCCACAGAGCTTATACTCGCTGCGGTTGCTCTGACCAACCGTCACGGCGTAGTTGTTAGTGATTTCGCCAAGGTTACACATCATTATGTCTTATTTTGAGTCCAGCCGAAAGGTCCTAAAGCCTGACGGGGATATATTTGCATAAAAATAAGAGTGCTTCACAGTCCGCTAAACGATGAAACACTCTTGACATTATTGAAATTCTGTGTTATAATGAACGACAGAATAAATCGCATTCACTTAATGTTTTCACCGTTGCTCGAACAACTGTGATTTCAGGGTATATAGCTTCCTGCAAGAAGTTATATACCTAAGTGAGTGCTTTTTTAATGCGCTCACTCTTCTTATTTCCTATTTATTATACCACATATTTCAGCATTTGTCAAGACTTTTGTTAAAAAAATATGGATAAAGCAGAAAATTATAGGGGAGGTTACATTTTGAATAAGTTTGTAAACACAAAAACAGGAAAACTTTACACTGCATATTCTATCAGGGAGATAGGAGATAAATATGTTGTTGTTTTCAAAAAAGGCGGAAAAGAGTATACATATGACCGATACACCATTAATTTGATGACAGGGTGTGATTTATCAAGTACCAACGATGTTCCAACATCCACTGGTAAACTTATTGTATATTCATATGACAAAACTTGCTACAAATGCGGAGAAAAGACTCAAATATTGACCTATATCGTATATACGGGCAATATTCTTGATAACTTCACATATCCTTGGGATAAAATTAAAGCTCTTAAATATCAAAACATAGAGTTACACATGATAAACGAGGATATTGAATACTATGGAGTTGAGATACTAGGCGAAGTATTCTCTTTTGATGAAATCATGGTAAACAAATATCCCAAAAGGATCTCGGTTGCATACAGCAAAACTCTAAGACGCAGCTATGCGATGAATATATGTGAGCATTGCAAAGCGATACAAGGAAAGAATTTTGTTTATGAGGATATTAATCGTTTTATCAGAGATATGACACCACTTAACGTTTTTGATACAATATCATTTCCAATTACAAATGATTTTCTGAAGAAGTGTAAAAATCATTACATCACTCCATAAGTCATTAAAATACAAACGCCTGTGGGAATTTGCACCCACAGGTGTTTTTGTCCATGGACAAAAACGCTCAAGCCGCAGACTATGCCACGGCTTGAGCTTTAAAAAGTTAAGTTAATCCATTACTACAACGTCTTCATCGTCATCATCATATGACGGAACTTGCTTATATTCTTCAGGAATATTTGATATACCAAAAGACGGAGCTTCTGTTTTTGGGTTAGGATAAATGCCTGCGCACTGACTTATCTCAGAATTAGAATAACAAGCCATTGTGATTACAGAGTCGGCAATTTTGACAACACAAATGCCTTATCGATATCTGCTTTTTTCAAAGCTTTCCAACACACTTGCTCAATATCTGCTTTGGTCGCTTCCTCGCTATATTTTTCACGCTTTATAGTATCGTCTTGTCCCTCTGTTTCCATGGCGTCAGTTACATCGAATGTGTATTCGCCCTCTGTATATTCACCGCCTTCAACGATAACATCAGCGTATCGACTATTCACTAACGTAAAAAGTGTCTTAGCGACTTTATTATTGCTTTTCAGCAATTCATCACTATTTTCCAAAACAGTCGAAGATGAGTCTTCATCTTCGGTATCAGAACTTGAAGAACCGCAAGACGTACAAATAGAAAACGTAACTCCTAACGCAAGTATCATAGCTAATAATTTTTTCATTTTAATCTCTCCTAATGTGATTTTTATTTGCTTTAATTATAACATATGTCAGACATTTTGTCAACCTTTGGAAGTCATTCTCTCTTGTGTTAAAAATGAACATTCGTTCACACAATATCATTATTGTTTTTATATTTAACACATGAAATATATCCAACTTGTGGTATAATATCCATTGGATTTATAATAAATTGTCCACGGACAAAAAAGGGAGGTAGACTGTAGAATAATCAATGAATTTCTAATGA
>NZ_QTYG01000045.1:0-17715 GCF_003462045.1 Ruminococcus sp. AM31-15AC
TAAGGGGGTGACCGTCAGTCCATTACCTTCTTATTATATCAAAATAAGCATAGCCTGTCACCACTGTAGTCAGCAGTTTGGACTATGCTAATATCATACCAAAGGGGTGATATTTATGACATACTATATTCTCGGTTTCGGTATTACACTAAGCATTTTGTATGGAGTTTCAAAAATCGGAGGTTAGAATATGATACTGGGATTGATCACAGCGACAGTAGCAAGCACATCAGCAATAGAACTGTTCACAGCAGGAAGTGTGGCTGCCGTTGCATTGTTTACTGGCACAACAAAAATCAAAGCTAAGGTAAAGTAGTGAGAAAGAATAATATGAGGGTGAAAACCGCTCTCATATTATTTTTTTGCTGAAAATGCCGACAATGCTGACAATGGCGACAAAAAACTTGATATCAACTAATTTATGGTTGAAAAGTGGTGAAATATGGTGTATAATTAAAATATATAGAAAGGTGGTCGATTCATATGGCATATAATAATGAAGCTGAATTACAAGAATTTTTGAGGTACATACGTGAAGATGAAAGTTACGATGAGCGTGGAAACTTAAATGCCGACCTACTAAGACAAAATATGAGACTTGGCACACTATACGCCATAGCAAAGAGATTTATAATTGATACAGAACATTATTCTCCTGAAAGAGACAGCAAGGATATTTACAAAATGATAGATAGTGTCTGCAATAAATTTGGCGTTGATAAAAACTTACTAAAAAATCGCAGCAATGGCAGTTATAAGAGCATTCCTCAAAAATATTGGGGCGTAGTATTGAAAATCATTAAATATACATATATCAATCGTATTGATAATGAACAAAAAAGCGAGAGTTACCTTTGCTATCTGACCAAAAAGACACGCTATAATTCTCTAGATGAATTTGAAGAACAGCAAATGTTACACGATTTGGTCGATGATCTTGAGCAATATATAGAGACTTGCATTTGTGAAAAAGAACAATATCTTTTTACTACTTCGAGTGGCAAAAAATATATATCCCTTTCAGATGTATGAGATATGTTGAGAATAAGTATTTATGTGAGCATCTCGACCAACAAGACAATAACGACCTGTGGCAAACTATATTCTCAAAATTTGAGAATATGGATAAGTTTAACGAGTGTATCGACAATCCTAAGGAGTTCAATACGTTGGTAAATGACAAAGAGTTTGGAAATAAATTCAAACCTCTATGGAATGACTACGTGGCAAAATCTAAATCTAAAGACGATTATCCGAGGTCATATGGATATCCAGCATATTTCTGTGAAGAAGATTTTAAGGTTTTGCTTGAGGGTATCACTCATAGTGATGCTCTTCACAGATTTTATTCAAGTACAAATGAAAATGATGGGTATATAAATATTCTTGACAAGTTGCAGGCTATTGCTGATATGTACTATGTTGTAAATCTCTATACTGATGAGGAAGAAAAACAGAATTCGGAAAAAAATTATAGTGAGATATCGGCGTTGATAAATAAAGAATATGATGAAATATCAAAGAGGTTTGTCGCATACTACAAAAAAATTCTTGATGAAACTGCTGAAACTAATGAGAAAAGCGATCGCCTTAAAAAGTTCCAACTAACCTTTACGAAACAAATCGCAATAAATGCACTATCAGAGCATTGTGATCTTTGTGCGAAGTTATGTATAGAGCCAGTCAATAGAACGGGTACGAAAAAGTATAATAAGTAAAATTTCAAGAGAGCTCGAAAACGGGCTCTCTTTTTTGTCAAATTTGGGAGTGTAAAAAATACCTGTTTTCTAACACTCACAAAGATGAAAACGGCTTTTGGTTGAGGTATAATTATTATAACAAATGAGATGCATCAAATTTGTATAATAAATATATTAAAGGAGGGCGATATCATGCAATATCGTTATACATTTAATGGAAAGCCGCTTAATATCTCAGAGGAAAATATGCTAAGGCTATCGTCAAGCATTGATCTCTGCAACAGCCTAATAGATAATGTGGCTGTTGCTGAGCCAACGTTCACGTGGAATATCTCAGACGGAGTTTATTTCGGTATAGTAGCAGAATGCCGTTTTTACCATAATAAGTATGGCGTGCCAATGGTTATTCTTGAAGTGATCATTGACGAAAGCACGGTGTTAAAGGTGAAATTTAAAATCTCTGGCTTGTTTAGCCCTTGGAGACGTGCCTATATGAACATATTTGGCAACGACAACTACGGCGATGGTTCTGAAGTCATTGGTATGGTATGCAAACTCAGAGCTTGCAATACAATCTCAGATGATAATTTGAGGAGATTTACGGATATAAGTCATTTCCGTTTTGTTAGCAACGAGGAGTTTGAACTGTTATCAAAAGCAGAGCCATACGAGGAGCTCGAAGATGATAATGAAGACCCAAATTCTGAGGAGGAAACAAGCAATGCGTAAAGTTATTAAAAGAAAACCCACGGCAAATAATGTGAAGGCTCTCGACAAGAGCCTTCCATTTAGCCAACTGGTTATGACTTGTGTAACGGAGTTTTTCAGAGACAGCGAGCAGAATCGTTACTGTATTTTTACTAGCCAATATGAACCAAAAATGTTGCTTGATATAAACAGTAGTGATTTTGATGAGGCTTTAACAAGGCTGCACTACAAAATCTATGGTTCTTTCGTCAAGAAGGCAGAAAAATCAGCTATCATAGAGGGCATAAATGCTCTTGCTGCAAATGCGACAGTTAAAAGCGTTGGAACAAGGCTCTTGCAACTGCCTGATAAACTTGTGTACAATCTTGGTGAGGGAAAAGTTGTAGTAGTGACCTCTGAGGATGTAAGTATACACGATAACGTAGATTGTGATTACTATTTTGTCAGTCAAGCGGATATGCCAATACAGACCACTCCTGACCTTAGCTGCGATGAAGCGGAACTTATACCTCTTTTAAAAGAGCTGTTTGTAGTATCTGATGATGACTGCTTACTCCTTGCGGTATACATTTGCACGCTGTTCGTAAAGGATATTCACCACCCTATTCTGACCGCATATGGCGATATTGGTGCTGGTAAGACAACGGCACTTAAAACCATAGCAAAAATAATCGACCCGAGCAACAGAGAACTGCTTTACCTTAATCAAACTAGCCCTAAAGACTTCCAAACTGCATTGACCAAGAACTATTTTACAGTTTTTGATAATGTTACAGGTTCTCTCAGCGATAGCATTATGAATATGCTCTGCCAAGTTGTAACGGGTGGAACGCTTTCTATGAGGAAACTGTTCACTACCAATGATGAGGTCAAAGTATCCTTGCAAAGATGTCTTGCAATGAGTGGCACAGATGTGATAGGCAAGAGAAACGACCTGCTTGAACGTTCTCTGCTGATAAAGTTTAACAGACTTCCAGCAGATAAGAGAATCAATGACAGTAGTTACGAGCAGAAGTTTGTAAAGCTGCGTCCGAAGATCCTTGGAGCTATATTCAACGTTCTTAGTAAGGCTTTAGCTTTGCACGCAAGAGATTCTTTCGAGCTTTCTTTAGATTCTCGTATGTTAGAATGGGCTCAATGGGGATACTGTATCGCTGAAAGCTTAGAAACTGGGCTTGGAAAAGATTTTTGCGACAGCTATCAGAGAAACTTAAAAAGCTCTAACACTGTTTCAATATCGGGAAATCCGTATATTTCAAGTATCGTTGACTTTATAGGTGAAAACGGCAGCTGGATAGGTTCGTCCACAGAGTTTTTTGACGAGATACATTCCTATGCTTCTGAAAAAGGCTATGATGTGAGAAACAAGTGCTTTCCGACGTGTGTTACACAGGTATGGCAAAAAATGAAGCTCTATAAGCCAAATCTCAAAGAGCTTGGCATAAGCATATACGAACCTGTGAACACTGGAAGATACAGAGAACTTAAAATCATAAAAAATAGTTAATCATCACTAGAACAAGGATAAGATTTTTAATCCTTGTTCTGAATAATCTAAGGAGGAATAACTATGGACAAGTTATTGAGCGTTAAAGACGCAGCAGAAATATTGCAGCTAAATTATAGGACAGTTTTACATCTTATAAATGCTGATTTTATACACTCTATCCGTATCGGAAGGACACATAGGATAGCAGAATCCGAGCTTGAAAAGTTTATGAGCTCGGCAGAAAAAGAGAGCATTATTTATCAATTATAATTATAAAGGAGATAGTAATATGGCATACATCAACAATAAGACCAACACAAGACATATCCCTGAGGGCGTTCATAGAGCTACGCTTATAAATGCGGTTGAAAAGACATCAGCAAACGGCTTCCAGTATATCGAGCTGTTGTTCAATCTTTCTCGTTACAACTACATTACTGTTGTACCTGCTGAGATAACGCCTGACCACGTTCTTTATAGTATAGCTTGTGACCTAAGTTCGACTGATTACTTTGACGTGAATTTATTGGTGGGGCTAACGTTCGAGTTTACAGTAGTTGATCAAATCAAAAATAATTACACAAACTCAGCGATTGAGAGTATACAGCGTATATAACCAAAATCGAACTACAGCCTGCAACAATGTTGTGGGTTGTAGTTCTCATACTCATATATAGGAGGAAAATATTATGGCTAGTTTGACAACAATAGGAAACGGAGCAAGCAAAAAGTACAAGCTAACGTGGGATGTAAACACAACGGACGGCACAAGAAAAAGAAAGTCAAAGACTTTTCCTGCTGGTACTTTGCTGAGTACAGTAAAACAATTTAAGCTAAAAGTTGAGCAGGAGTATGCACTTGGAGAGTTGCAGATCGTTGAAAATACAAAGACAGTAGGAGATGTTGTAGAGGTATACCTTGAAACTTATACAAAATTTATTTCACCCTCAACTCTTAAAGGCTATAAGTCCATTATTTATAATCACAAGGACGGCAAAGGCATTCTTGATTACTGGGGCAAAACATATCTTCACAAGATTACAATAGATGCCGCACAGCGTTATGTAAATTTTCTTGTTGACTGTGGACTTGCACCTAAGAGCGTTCGCAGTTATATAAATCTTATGTCTGTATTATTCCAGTTGGCTGATGAATTAGGCTACATACGCAGAGGTTTCAATCCGTTTGCAAAGCTTCGTATGCCACCTAAGAAGTCAAAACCTATTGAAGTATTTACTGAATCAGAACTAAGAGAATTGATTGAGAAAGCCGAAAAAGAGGACAACGAAATGGTGCTGTTGATACTCGTTCTCGGAGGTCTGTGTGGATTAAGACGTGGCGAAATGGCAGGGTTAAAGTATGAAAATATATCTCTCGACGATCTCTATCCTGAGATGAAGATAACGGAGAGTGTCATAAAGGTTGACCGTGTGATATATGAGAAAGCACCGAAAACTGCGGCAGGAGTTCGTTCGATACCTCTTGGCAAAAAGACAGTAGAACTTTTGAAAAAGGCAAGGGAGAACTATGAAAAACGTAAATCTGAAAATCTAGATTGGACTGATTCGGGACACGTTCTGTATCAAGAAGATAGCGGACTTGCTATGCTGCCAAAAGTCATTGGCAGGAGATACAAGAAATTTATGCAGAGTACAGATATTCCATACCGCAATCTGCACGTTTTAAGGCACACGTTTGCAAGTTTACTTGCGAAAAATGGTGCGTCACCGAAAGACTTACAAAGCCTTTTAGGACATTCAGATTCTTATACTTCGATCCAAATTTACACACATTCATACAAGGACGTTCAGCGTAAAAACACAATGCTTTTAGACCAAGAAATCCTTGAAAAAGGCAGTGAGGTTGGATAAGCGTTTTTGTGCTAAAATAAGGGTTATACTTCGTGTGCGACACCAACTTGTCGCTTGAAAGAAAATCAGATATATCAAGGTGGCATATGGTGTGAAGAAGTTGTATACAGATGATACAACGATCAATGATTGTGAATTTCAAAGTTTCATATTTTCATATATTCAAGTCCCGTCACCTCGACCAGTCACTCGCCGTGACGGGCATTGTCCGTCATGGCTTTTTTTATTATCAGAACTTAACGCCGCAGGGGGAGTTTTTGTATTATCTAAACAAGTAGGGTTATGCTTTGAGGAACCGAAAAGCGTAACTCTTTTTTTGTATGTTCCACATAGCAAAAGTGCCTTATGACTAGCATTAAGGCACTTTATCGATTCAATCTTTCCCCAACCTCTCCGAAATCTCCAGCACAAGCTTCTGATCATTCTCAGAAAGTCTCGATACGCTCTCAACTATTTTCTGTGTCAGGGCAGGGTTTTTGCTGCCATCGTCGAAAAACTGCTTCGGAGTGACTTCAAGATACTCGCAAATGGCAAGAAATTCACCAAGGGACGGCATTGTCCGACCCGATGATATGCTTTGGATATACCCTTTACTGTGTCCGAGTGCAAGGCTCATCTTGTATTCGGACACATTTTTTTGCAATCTAAGCTGCGTAATTCTGTTGCTGATATCCTTTTCTGTCATTTTCTTACTCCCTTCGTCGATTTATATCACTATACCTATTATAATATATATAATGTGACGATATTACCGCTTATATTAGTATTATTTCTTGACATATACCGCTATAAAGGGTTATAATGTAAAAGTAAACTAATTTTAAACGGACATACCTTTGTCTGGCAATTATGCTATACTGAAAGCAAGATAAAACGACAAAATACGATGATTTGCCGCACCGATAATTTGACATTTTTGGTTAAAATAAAAAAATATTCTTCGAAAACGTTATACTAAGCAGCCAGCTTAACAAATTCAAAATCAAATGTGGTATAATTAAATCATACATTAATTGTTAGTTTTATTATAGAGGTGATAATTATTAAAATAGAAAATTTATCCATGTCGAATATTTTGGTTTATAATCCAATTATTAATGACTCAGACAGTGTAAAAAGAGAATATTTTGAACGGCTGAAGAAATATCTGAAAATTGGCGGTTTTGGTAAACGAATATACGAAAAGTCATTGCTTGAAGCATATGAGAAAATAATTTTAACTCATAAAAGTGCTGATATCGTCCATGACATCTCTTTTTATCGTAATCTTATTGTGTTTGATCTTTTACATATATTAGGCTGCTATGTAAACGACACCACAATAAGAAAATTAAAGCAAATAGAAAAGCAATATGTATCAGATTTTCAGATAAGGTCAGGTCAATGGAACTTGATGCTTCCTCTGGCAGCTTCACTAACAAACTCCGTGAAGATCTCTTCTTCAATACGCAGACATTTATCTGACATCGAAAAAAAATATGCAGATGTATTTATGCACAACCTTGCATTTCGTAACAAAAAGCCATTCAGAATTATGGTAACAGCGACTATGAGTGCAGGCAAATCAACCTTTATCAACTCATTAGTCGGCAAATATGTATGTTTGTCTCAGAATATGGCTTGCACAAGTAAAATACACAGCATATACAATAAGGCTTTTGAGGACAATTATTTTTACGAATACGATCACGACTTAGTCATGACAGCAGGACGTGAGGAGTTAGTAAATGATAATGAACTTAATTACACTGACAAAATAATAGTTGCAGGTCATTTTAATGGCATATTATCAGACGAGAGGATATTAATTGACGATTCTCCAGGAGTGAATTTCAGTGAAGACAGCTCTCATCGTGAAATAACCGAAGCCATGCTCAAACGTAAAAAATACGATCTTCTCATATATGTGATGAACGCAACTCAGCTCTCCACAAATGATGAGAATGAACATCTGGAGTTTGTGAGGAAAACAATCGGTAAAACGCCATTGATCTTTGTGCTGAACAAAATAGACAGTTTCAATGAAGAAGATGAAAATGTGCGTGATGTGATAGATCGACAGATACAATATCTTAAAAGCAAAGGTTTTAAAGAACCGATAGTTTGTCCACTCTCTGCACGGGCTGGTTATCTGTCAAAGACTTGCCAAAACAGCACTTTGAGCAGAAGCGATGAACGCACGCTGTATTATCTGGTAGATAAATTTGAAAGAATGCGGCTAAAAGAATATTATAAAACTTCATTTCCGCAAATAAAGGTTCCGTACAGCGATGACGAAATAGAACAGCTCCAAAACTCTTGCGGATTATCATACACAGAAAAAATCATAAAAAATTATATAAACGGAGGTAAAAAATTATGACACAGGTCAATGTAAAGTATAATCCCTACAAACTTGAAACACAGATCAAGATCAACGGAAAAGCTATCCAAAATGACAGCGCCCTTTACAAATTGGTAAAAGAAAAAAGACTTCAGGAATGGGTTGGTAACTTCCCCAAAATGCTGGTTGATGACCAGAACACTGTCGAGCTGAAAGTTGAATTCAATGGCATGGCTCTTGATTGGGATGACTTTGAGGACGCATTTAAGACAGCTAAATCAGACGGTGTGATAAGAAAGCTTGAATTGAATTTTGTTGAGGGAAAAAGCGACGAAGCTGTTACAGATAATATCGTCAAAATATTCTATGACCTGAGAAACAGCGGGATAGAAGATTTTAAAGATCCGAAGCTTATCAAGCATTTGATAATATCAACAACTCAGTTTTCCCTATAAACGTTATTGCAACAATGAGTTCAGGAAAATCTACACTTATCAATGCCCTGCTCGGCAAGAAGTTAATGCCTTCAAAAAATGAAGCTTGCACGGCATCTATAACTGAGATACTTGATAATGATGAAGATACATTCTGTGCCATTGTACATGATGAAGACGAAAACCCTATCAAAGAGATACAGGAACTTACCTATGATATCATGTGTGAACTGAACGCAGACGAGCAGGTACACAGAATATCAGCAGAGGGAAATATCCCGTTCCTCGATGCCAGAAGCACTGCTCTTATGCTTGTTGACACCCCAGGCCCTAACAACTCACAAAATCAGGCTCACAAAAATACTACATACAGAGCCATAAACAGCGACGCAAACAATCTTATCATCTATGTTCTCAACGGTACACAGCTCAGCACGAATGATGACGCTTCCCTGCTGTCATATGTTGCCGAACAGATGAAAAAAGGAGGAAAACAGGTAAGAGACAGATTTCTTTTTGTTGTTAATAAAATGGACGAGTTTGATCCTGAAAATGAAAATATCGAAAGTGCTATTAATTCTGCAAAGAGATATCTTGCAAATTACGGAATAGAAAATCCGCAGATATTTCCTTGCTCAGCAGCTACAGCTCTTACTATAAGAACATATCTTAAAGATGTAGATATTGACAATCTTACAAAAGCTGAAGAAAGAAAGCTACCATCGGCTGCCCGGAAAACCATTCCAACAATATATAATTTTATTGACTATGAAAATATGCACCTTGAAAAGTATTCCACACTTTCTCCAAGTGCACAGCAGCAGTTGGAATATCAGTTAAGTCAGGCAGAAAAGAATGGTGACACAAAGGAACAAGCACTGATACACTGTGGAATCTATTCCATAGAGGCCGCCATAACAGCTTATGTAAAGAAGTATGCAAAGACAAAGAAAGTAAAGGACCTTGTGGAGTCATTCAAGGAAGTTCTCGAAAGCAATCAGGTGCTTACAAAAGCAAAAACCTTGGTTGCCACAGATGAAGAAGCGGCAAAAGCCTGCGCTGAAAGAGCGGCAGCAGTTCGTGAAAAAATAGACAACGGACAGGACGCAGCTATTTTCAAAGATAGGATTGCAAAGCTTGACCCAATGCCGACCTTGAACAAAAAGGCTGAAGAGCTTAAGGGAAATGTCGCAAGAAGAACGAGCAGGATATTTGAGCCATACGGCGACACAATAACCAACAGAGAAGAAGCCAAAAGGCTTGTATCTCAGTTTACCAACATGAGTTCAGACTGCATTGCCGAGATAACTTCTGACCTTGAAAGTGCAATAAATCATGAGGTAATGGAAACAGGTTCTAAGATACTTAATGAATATCAGGAAAAACTCACAAAAATAGACGAAAGCTCCAATGAAAAACAGCTTGATTTCAATACTGTTGACCTTATCAAGGGCACATTGAACGGCATGAAAGAAAATGTCAATGTTATGTGTTCTGATGATTTTGCCACACAGACAGTTGATGACTTCGGCGAAACGACAACAGAAGAAAAAACATACTATGAAAAGACAGGTCAGAAAGAAGAAAAGATAGCTGATGGTATTGAAAAAGTCAAGATAGGAACAAAGAAAGTAAAAAGCGGATCACACAGAGAGAAAGCCGGAACAAAAACAGTTCGCAATCCTTCAAAGCGTTGGTGGAAGATATTCACGCCTAAATATATTGAAAAAGACGTATATGTTACTGTAGATGACTACAAGGACGAAGATGTGTATGAAGACGTTATAAAGTATAAAACTATTATGCGTGATGTTTTTGAGGAGCGCACTGAGACTATAGAGAAATTCTCATGCGTGACTGCCGTAATCTCAGCAGGTCTTATCTCCCAGCTTCACAGAGCATTGGACGACGGAATCGAAAAGGCTCTTGAATATGCACAAGATCAGATAACGTCAATGAAAGATCAGTTCACTGCTATGTTTGATGAGCTTGACAGGATCATCAAAGAAAAATATGACGAGCTTGACAAGTGTGCAAACGACCAGCAGGCGAAAGAAGCCGAACTGAAAAAGAATAAGGAAACACTCGAGAGAATTGAGAAATTCAATTCTGAGATAGACAGTATTCTTGATATATGATCTTGAGAGGTGATAATTATGCTAAGTGGAGTAAAAAAATGTGCAGAAAGCGGAGATATTAAGGGGCTTCATTATATCTTTGTTGACTGCCTTGACGTTGACCCTACATTTGAAAAGTATAAAAGCGACTATGATTACTGTAAAAACATCAGCGGTTTTCTTGAGCCTTATCAGGAACTAACACCTTTTACATTTGATAAAAATAATTGGAACATGGAATATTGGCAGCATTTGAAAACAGATCTTACGAAAAACTTTTCAGACAAGCGTTTTCAGCACATGATACAGGTTGCAAGCGTGGTAAATGCTGATAAGATCGCTAGGCTTATAAAAGAAAGAAACGCTGCTAACACACCGAATATACAGCAGGTGAACAAACCAAACGTTATCCACGAAAGAATGCAGAACAATACTGTCATGCCGCAGAGTTCAGCCAGCACATACGATCAGTCACAGATACTTGAAGCACAGCGCAGGCTTGAAGAAGAAAACCGTGCAGCAGAAATGGCTATCCAAGAACAAGAAAAGCGTAGAAGAGAAGCTATGGCAGCCTGCACAAAAGAGGAAGCTGACGCATCAAAAAAAGCAATAGGGGTCGTGGCGGCTGTGGCGGCAGCGGCAATAATTACAGTGGCTGTGTTGATAATAAAGTAAAACGACCCCTATACTGTATAAAAATTCAAAAAGGCAATTTTACTTATTGTATTTGGTCTGATCTTACCAAAATAACAAGAAGCTTTCCGAATGAGGAAAATGTCACAATCTCATATTGCTACGAAAGAGTTACTGATATACAAAAGATAAATGAGATAGAAAGTAAAAGTGAAAAATGGAAACTGATCGATAAATTCAAACTCAACGACGATAAAAATGAATATACTTTATATCATCAGAGAAATAAAGAAAGAAAGCTGCTTGTAAATCTAAAAATAACACATTTAAACGAAAATACTAGATATTACACAAGAAAGAAGTGAAAACAATTGAAATTACAACAGCAAAGAACAGAAACATCGGTCACAGCCACCAGAGATAAAACTATCACCGCACAGCCGCAAAACCTGAACATAGAAGTTTTGCAGGAAAATCTTGGCCACTGTCTGAGCATTATTGATGACGAGGTAATGAAAGGCTATGTCACAAAGCTCGATACCCTGCCTATAGTTAAGCTTGACGAAACGGCGCTTGAAAACCTTAATGCCATACATTTTTTCAGGATATCTGAGCTTGTATATCAGGAGGACGAGTTTTCTGTAGACAAGCTGTCTATGGTTTTTCACGCACTTTCAGGCAAACCATGCACACTTGTGCTTATGCTCAAAAGCGACGGAATAAAAACAGATTTTTACTTAGGCGCACGTCCTGATGATGACTATTCGGCAGGAACACTTTTTCAAATGCTAAAACAAAGTCTTATGGGCTTCTTTCCCGGAAGCCGCATAGAAGACTATTATGATGAAGATATGAAAAAGGACATTGACGCACTTGATGTCGGCTGTATCTCAAGCGTAACAAGCGTTGCCGATTATAAGCAGGAACAGGACAATATGACAAACAAAGAATTCATACAGGGGCTTGAAAAGTTTGTATATGCCGTTCACGGCAAAGCATACACAGCAATGTTTATCGCAAACAACCTTTCCTATGATGAGCTTATGTTCCGCAAGAGAGAATACGAGCAGATATACACTCAGATATCTCCCTTTGCAAATATGCAGATGAGTTTTATGGTAACAGACGGCACAAGCACTTCCACAGGATCAAGTGAGGGAAAGACCACAAATCTGTCAAAAACCAAAACCAGCGGAACATCGACCACCGTCACAAATTCTGTTACCGACACCAATGGAACGAGTGATACAGTTGGAACATCGGAAACAAAGACCGCTGGAGAAAGCGAATCAACTTCTGACGGCACAAGCCATACAAAAGGAAAAGCTGATACAGAGGTCACAACAAAAACAGTCGGAGCAAATGTAGGATTTGGTGGTAAGGATGGCGGCTTTTCAGCTGGTGCTAGCTATTCAGTATCCAAGAGTAAAGGTCACACCACATCTGTTTCAGACTCAGTTTCAAAAACACTTACCCATGGCTTCAATAATTCAACAAGCATAGGCACAAGCAAGACCCATGGAACAAACCAAAGCCAGAGCCTTTCAAAAAGCAGCGGCACAGGAACAAATGAAAGCAGTGCATATACATACGGCGAATCATTTAATTTGGTTGACACTCAGACCTTGACAGACTCTTTCGGAACATCAAAAGGTGTTACGCTCAACACTCAGAACATGACGCTGACACTAATTTTGCAAAGATTACAAAAGCAGCTTGAGCGTATTGAAGAATGCGAAAGCTTTGGTATGTGGAATTTTGCCGCATATTTTCTTGGCGAAACAGCCGCCGAAACTGAAACAGCCGCCAATACCTATAAATCAGTTATATCAGGAACCGACAGCGGTCTTGAAGCACAAGCGATAAATTCATGGCATAATGATGAAATGATACACGATATTCTCCCTTATCTACAGAACTTTCTTCACCCAAAATTCTCTTATTCAGGATTTAGCTATGACGGTGCAAGAAATATACCTGTAGACCCCTCAGCTCTTGTCAGCACTAATGAGCTTGCCATACATATGGGTCTGCCAAGACACTCTGTAATAGGTCTGCCTGTATCAGAACACGCAGCATTTGGACAGGAAGTTGTAACAAGAAGAACAGATAAAAAGAACAACATCAATATAGGAAACGTATATAATTTTGGGCGTGAAACAGAAGCTGCTGTTGACCTTGACCTAAACAGCCTTTCAATGCACACCTTTGTTACAGGCTCAACAGGCTCAGGAAAATCAAATGTGGTCTACAATCTTCTGAATGAAGTAAGAAAGAAAGGTATCCCATTTCTTGTAGTCGAGCCTGCAAAGGGAGAATACAAAACAGTATTCAGCGACGTAAAATGCTTTGGCACTAACCCTCTCATGGGAGAACTGCTGAGAATAGATCCTTTCTCTTTTCCAAAAGGAATTCATGTTTTGGAACACATAGACAGAATAATAGAAATATTCAATGTTTGCTGGCCTATGTATGCCGCTATGCCCGCCGTATTGAAAGAATCCATAGAAAATGCCTATCGCACAGCAGGCTGGGACCTGGATATGTCTATTAATGAAAAAATCGACGGTCTCTTTCCTACTTTTGACGACGTTCTGTCGGAACTTGAAAAAACGATCAAAAGCTCAGCCTATTCTTCTGATGCAAAAGGTGATTATATAGGCTCATTGTCAACTAGATTAAGATCACTGACGAATGGCATTAACGGCAGAATATTTGTCAGTGATGAAATGGATCTGGCTGAGCTGTTTGACAAAAGTGCAATAATAGATATAAGCCGTGTCGGCTCAACTGAAACAAAATCACTTATTATGGGTCTGGTCGTAATGAAGCTTCAGGAATACAGAGCCACAAATTCAAATGGCATGAATTTGCCCCTCAGGCACATAACTGTGTTGGAGGAAGCACATAATCTGCTGAAAAAAACGTCAACCGAGCAGAGCGCAGAATCATCGAATATGGTCGGCAAATCTGTTGAAATGCTTACAAACGCTATTGCAGAGATAAGAACATACGGAGAGGGCTTTATCATAGTTGACCAAGCGCCTAACCTGCTTGACACTGCTGTAATAAGAAATACAAACACAAAGATCGTTCTTCGTCTGCCTGAAAGCAGCGACAGAGAAACTACTGGCGGTGCTATTGCTCTTGAGGATAAGCAATTCAATGAACTTTCAAAGCTGCCAACAGGTGTTGCCGCTGTTTATCAAAACGATTGGCAGGAAGCAGTTCTATGCAAAATGCCTAAGTATGAGCCATATTATTTCAGCCGCAGTAAGCAAAAAGCCGACCTGCCGACAATGACCAAAAAGAAAAATGAAATTGATGCTCTGCTTCATATTCTTATCAAACGTGATACTTCTCAGATAGACCAAGCAGAGCTTAAAGACAGAGTAATGAGGTCAAATATATCCGCAAAGTCGAAAAAGGAAATACTGCTTAATTGGAACAGGCGCAATTTGGCATATGAATGGGCTGTTGCCGAATTGATAAAGAAAAACTATGACCTCTCAGACGTATTTAATGGCACGAATGAAATAGGCTGGGATAGGTTTTCACAGCTTAACGCTATTATGCGAGATAACCTGCAAAGCGAATTTGAGGGCTTTAGCAATGAAGAAATGTATACTGTAATATATTATGTATGCAGAATAGAGCATAAGATCTATCCAAAAGAACCGATAATCGAAACTCTTAGAGTTAAATATCTAAAGGAGAGAGCATTCTGATGAACATAGAAGCACTTGATAAATTCGATAGAATGGAAACCAGCAAGCCCAAAGAAGCTGACAAGCCGTTTTTTGAGGATTCTGAGCCGCCTGATGATATGGTTTCTCCCATATTAGGTGGCATATCGAAATATGAAACAGAAAATTCACCATACTCTGAAATAGAAACTTCTGACATGCCGCACTTGTCTGATGAGCCGTTTTTTGAAGACTCTGAACCTCCAGAGGAAATGGATTCGCCAATACTCAGAGGGAATGAACTTAGCAATACTCCGTTCTATCCCGACTCTGATATGGAAGCGTCAGACGGTCCGCAATGGCACGATGATGCAATAGATATAGAAAGCCTGCTTGATGAAACTGACGATCCTAACACAGCGGACGTTGACGACACCGACAAAATTTTAGGCTGTCCTATTGATGAACACGGTGGACACTGGGAAGGTGAAAGAGGAAATTCCAAATGGTTTCCAAATCTTGATGATATCCCTGGCAACCAAAAAACAAATCCTGAACAATTAACATGGAAAGAGATACTTGATAAATATGGCATTGACGGTATAACGTTCATAGACGGAGAACCTGATTTTTCTGAAATATCAAAGGGTACTGTAGAGATAGATAATTTCACAGATAACCGTTATGGCAAAGGCGGAAATTTTGATCAGGCTTGTGAAAAACTCGCACAACAGCGTGGCTGCACAAAGGAAGAAGTCAAGGCATGGATGAAAGAGAACAAGTACACATGGCATGAAAGATCAGATTGCAAGACCATGGATAAAGTGCCGACCGAAGTACATGGAAATGTACGGCATAACGGCGGAATTTCTCAAATAAAGAATTCACAGAATGAAATTGCGGATACCAAGGAGGTTTCATAATGAACGATATAATTTTTGGCGAATTGACCTATAATGGTGAGTGGACCAAAACAGAACATCTGAATCTATGGGGAAAAGATATTGATATCAAGATCATAGTTTCTGCATATGAAAATGAAAAGCCAAATATATCACAGCAAAATGCTTACCAAAAATTAATGACACAATCCGATGAAATTTCGAAGGTCACTTTGGAGAAGCTCAAGGAATATATGCAGGAAAACAGCTATGATATTTGTGCATATGCCAACGTTGACAAAATTCCTGATGATGTATTTGAATTGGTCGCTGTTACTGAGATCCTATTCATGGAAAGCGGCTCATTCGGGATTATGTGCAATGCCAAATGGGACAGCCATGGCATAGCTATACTTTGCAAAGAAAATGATGTTGAAGTAGGGCCGCAGGATATTGTTTGGCTCGAAGAATAGTATATAAACAAAATAAATGGCCTGTTGATACAATGGGTCATTTATTTTGTTTACAGAAAACCGTGGAAAGCAAGTCCTATAAAAATAATCGTCATATATAAAAACAATAGATAAATTTTGTTAAAAGTAGAGTAGAAAAAAAAGTGAAATATATTGATTTTTTGTTTAAATTTTGTTAAAAGTAGAGTAGAAAAAAAAGTGAAATATATTGATTTTTTGTTAAGAATGTGGCAAAATATCCTTGTAATCTTGTTACTGTAACATTTTTCATTGAAAGGTAAATAAAGATGAATAATATGGAGATACAACCAGAAGCTATTATAGAAATCGTCGGTACACAATATAACAATCGTGCCATTAATCACAAAGATCTAATGCTATCACAAAAGCTTGTTATGAAACATCAATTAGATAATCCACATGATCCTAATGCTGTCGTAATAACAACCAATACCGCAAAAGAACTAGGTCTACTACCGAAAGGGTATGCTTCACTTTATGCACCGGCAATAGACAGCCAAAAATATAATTTTATTGTTGAAGTAATCAAAACAGAGTATGATCCCGAAAGACCAATACTTATTGTAAAAATTACGGCAGAACATATTGTCCGTAACGAACAAGAGGTTGAGAACAGCATTTTGAAATATATTCAGAATATTGCAAATGGTCACGCTCAAGAAAAAAACGAATATATAAAGTTATCTATTCTAGTACAGTTGACTTTAACGAACTTGTTATCTGTCTGAACAAGGCACGCTTATATCAAAAGCTTTACAGCCTTTTGACCGATCTCAACAAAAATAATATAATTGAATGCCCACAAGCTGCATATACCCCATATACAAGAGACAAACTTCTGAAAGTCACATATGATCTTAAAACCGACATCGGTGATATCTTAAAGCAAATACAGAAAGAATACAACGAATCTCTCGATATAGATGATGATGATGAATACATCAGGATACAGAGTGAAATTCGTGAGAGACGAAAAAAATTTCGTGCATATAGCGACTTTTTTATATCTTGCTATGAAGTGATCGATAAATTCGCATATTCAGAACTGACAGACACTAATGCTGTGGCTGATGTGCAGGAAAATGAATTATAATCCTGTATAATAAAACTTGACACATAAAAAACAATCAAAGTATAATAAAAACAAAGGAGTGTGTCATCAATGGGAACAGGAAAACAATATGATGAAGAGTTTAAAAAGCAGGCAATAAAGCTCGCAAAGGAGATTGGCACCAAGGCAGCAGCAGATGAGCTGTGCATCCCCAAAGGTACGCTGGGACATGGGTGCAAAAGGCGCGGATCGGGGAAATAGACACAGGTGCAGGCTCACGTACACCGGGAGAGTCACTTACTATCGCACAGCAGCTCCAGGCAGCGAA
>NZ_QTYG01000046.1:0-17690 GCF_003462045.1 Ruminococcus sp. AM31-15AC
ATACATATCAAGTATTGTAACGGCATAAAATAAAACAGCTAAACCAAAAACACAAAAACAGCTTTACAAATACTTAATTCAATTATATCACTATTCTTCAAAAAAAGCAACACAAAAAAGCCCTGTTTAACGATTTTTGTACAATATTTCAGGGCTTTCAAGGGGTTGCAATTTCATAAGAAATGATATATAATATACTCAGACGTTTTCTATACGATATTGGTGTACAATAAGTATGATAAGTCTGACATAATACTGAAAGGCGGTAATGAAAATGAGCAGTTTCAACGGTTTCAAAGAGGTAACAGAAAAGCTTGACGCTATTGACTTCAATCCATACAAAAAGATAGGCAAGGAGTGGTTTCTTGTAACAGCAGGCGACGAGAGTGGCTGGAACACAATGACAGCTTCTTGGGGCTTTGCAGGCGTTATGTGGGGAAAGAACACCTTCACCACAGTTATAAGACCACAGAGATATACAAAGGAATTTATCGACAAGGCAGAATATTTCACCATAAGCTTTTTCAAAGAGGACTATAAAAAGGCACTTTCATTCTGTGGCTCACATAGTGGACGTGACTGCGACAAGGCAAAGGAAACAGGTCTGACCCCTGTGTTCGTGTCTGAAAACGGCGTGGAGGTAACAGCTTTTGCGGAAGCTGATATGGTGCTTGTGTGCAAAAAGGCTTATGTTCAGGAGATGAAGCCTGAGTGCTTTGTTGATACTGAAAACGATGAGAAATGGTATTCTGACAAGGATTATCACTATCAGTATATCGGCGAGATTGTAAAGGCATTTGTCAAGGAATAATTTAAACATATCTGCAAAGGATAGGTAGTAATGGTACGTCTTAATGATGATAAAGAAATGGTAAAGAGCATAAAAGAGGGGCTTAAACGCACAGGTGGCTATTGTCCGTGCAGGATACAGCGCACAGAGGAAAACAAGTGTATGTGCAAAGAGTTCCGTGAGCAGATAGCCGACCCGAATTTTGAGGGCTTCTGCCATTGTATGCTCTATTACAAAAGCAAGGACTAGAAAAGGAGCTGTGAAAAATGTCTGTAAAGGTCATAACAAAGGAAAATTTTGAAAACGAAGTAATGCACTCGGAAAAGCCTGTCCTGCTTGACTTCTGGGCAGCATGGTGCGGTCCGTGCAAAATGCTTTCACCGCTGGTGGATAAGTATTCTGATGAGGACAGTTCTGTAAAGGTGGGGAAGGTCAACGTTGACGAGGAAAACGAGCTTGCATCCGCTTTCGGTATCTCGAGCATACCTGCCCTTTTTGTTGTGAAACATGGCAAGGTAGTTGCTTCAACTGTCGGCTATATGCCTGAGGAGGAGCTCAAATCTTTTGTGGCTTCGGCAAAGGCAAAGTAAAAACGGTTTATCATAACATAACAAAGCGTAGGGGCGACCTGTGGTCGCCCGCTTTTTTTGTATCGTAATTGGACTATGAACACCTAAGCTTTGTCCATAAAATCTCGGGTTTTGTCCACTTGAAAGATATGCGGTTTGCTGTTATAATCAAGTATAGAAAAAATAAAATTTCGGAGGTATCTTCTATGCTTGATAAAGTGAACAGACATAATGTGTCGCTTCTTTCAGGACTTTTTCGTGAAAGAGCCGACCTTAACAGAAACTATCTTTTTGAGCTTGACTCCACTTGCCTTTTGCAGAATTTCTACCTGGAAGCAGGCGTTGTAATGCCGGGGCTTCAGGTGGTGGACGATCCTGCAGGAGCAAAGCTCCACTGGGGCTGGGAAGCTCCTACCTGCCAGTTGAGAGGTCATTTTCTAGGTCATTGGCTGTCTGCGGCGGCAGCTTATTGCGCTTCAAATGAGGATATTGAGCTTAAAGCAAAGCTTGATAAGATAATAAGCGAGCTTGCACGCTGTCAGAAGCTCAATGGCGGCGAGTGGATAGGCTCTATCCCTGAAAAGTATTTCGATTTGATGGCAAGAGGTCAGTATGTGTGGTCGCCTCAGTATGTAATGCACAAAACTGTCATGGGTCTTACTGACGTGTATAAATACACAGGCAATGAGCAGGCTCTTGACGTTGTGGGCAAGCTTGCAGATTGGTATGTTCATTGGACAGACGAGATGCTGAAACGTTCACCCGACGCCATCTATAAGGGCGAGCAGGGCGGTATGCTAGAAGTTTGGGCTGACCTTTACGGCATAACAAAAGACGAAAAGTATATGAAGCTTGCCGAACGCTACAGCGGAAACTGCGTTTTTGATACTCTTGATAAGGGCGGCGACGCTCTCACAAACGACCACGCAAACGCAGGTATCCCGCTTTCTCATGGTGCGGCAAGAATGTATGAGATAACAGGGGATGAAAAGTGGAAAACGCGCACAGAGAGATTTTTCAAGTGCGCTGTCACAGACCGTGGAACATACGCCACAAGCGGTGCAAACTCAGGTGAGTTCTGGGTGCCGCCTCATCAGCAGGGTCATTTCCTTGGTGCGTCAGATCAGGAGTTTTGCACTGTATACAACCTCGTAAGAACTGCCGACTACCTCTTCAAGTGGACAGGTGACACAAAGTATGCAGATTATATCGAGCGTTGCCTTTATAACGGCTTCCTTGCACAGCAGAACGCTTCTACCGGTATGCCAACATATTTCCTGCCTCTTAAACACGGCTCAAAGAAAAAATGGGGCAGCAAGACCCACGATTTCTGGTGCTGTCACGGAACAATGGTGCAGGCTCAGACTCTTTATCCTGACCTTGTCTATTTTACAGACAGTGAGGGCGTTATTGTCAGCCAGTATATACCTTCAAAGGCTGATATCACAGTATCAGACAAGCCTGTTCATATTGAGCAGACAACTGATATGAAAAACTACAACAGCCAGACTTTCTTTGACGAACATTCTGACTTCACAATGGCACGCTGGTCAATGAAGTTTACAGTAAGCTGTGAAGAAAAGACAGCTTTTGTTCTGAAGCTTCGCCTGCCTGAATGGGTAAGCGGTGAGCCTGAAGTGACAGTGAACGGCAATGCAGTAAAGGCTGAGATCGCAAACGGCTATATAAAGCTAGCAGGGGAGTGGCAGAACGACACAGTTGGTCTTTTCTTCCCGTCAGAAATAAGAATGGAGCGTCTTGAAGATATGCCATACCTTGCGGCAGCAGTTGACGGGCCGATAGTTCTTGCAGGCATAACAGGCTGTGACTGCGGTCTACACGGCGACTACTCAAAGCCTGCCGATATTTTCGAGCCACAGATAGAACACACCTACAGCACATTCCCATGGAAGCAGAACGAGTATATCACAAAGGGACAGGAATATAACATCACATTCAAGCCACTTTACGACGTTATGGACGAGGAATACACAGTTTATTTCTCTGAGAAGAAGTAAGTTTTTATAAAACCTCCTGTAGGTGCAACCAGTGTCCGCTCACTTGTTTTATCAACCTTTAGTTAATATAAAATAAAGGCGATACCGCACAAAAAGCCGTGTGGTATCGCTTCTTTTATTTACTGTTTATATTCCTTTTCCTAAATGCCTCACGATATTGCATAGGCGTCATGCCCTCAAGCTTGCGAAAAGTCCTCATAAAGTATTTTTCGTCAGAAAAACCGCTTGAATAGGCGGTTTCCTTTATACTTATGCCCTCCGTTTCAAGAAGCCTTTTGGCAATGTCTATTCTAGTGCGGCTGAGATATTTTATAAGCGTACAGCCTGTTTCCCTCTTGAAGATAAGGGAAAGATATTCAGCGTTGTAGTGAAAATGCCGTGCTATCATCTCTGCCGTGAGCTTTTTCTGACAGTTCGATCTTATCCATTGGCAGATGTTGTATATCTTTGGGGATATCTCATGTTCATTCCCGGCGGCAAGATATTGCTGTGTTATCTCCATAAGAAGCATTGAAAGTGTGCAGACAGGGAGCATTTTAGTGTAAAGCCTTTCCTGTCGCTGATAGTCAAGAAGTTGTCTGAAAATGATGCTCACACGTCCAGGGTCTGCGGCGGTGAAATGTTCAGGGATAAGGTATGCAAAGCCGCTCTCAGGACAGCTTTCCCCACGGGTTTTCGGAGCAGAGAAGTGTACCCACATATATGAAAGCCTGCCTGCGCATGGCTTTGTGCCCCAATGTTCTGTGCCGGAGGGCAGGAGGACATATTCTCCCGGACACACGGCAAGATCGGTGTCGTTCATTGTGATAAAAAGCGTCCCCTCTGTCACAAAATAAGCACATCACAGTTAAGCGTTCTCCTGATGTGCAGAAAACCACCGCTATTCTCAAGACAGCCGCAGGTGAAAAACCTAGGCTGTTGGCATTTTTCGTATATATTGAGCATTCTCTCACCCCTTTTTATCTGATTATATCACATCTTCTGCATTTTGTCACTAGGGCAAAATAAAAGCCCTGCAAAACGCAGAGCTTTTAAATATGTTGCTTTAGGTATTATCTGTAATATATTGTAGGGGCTGGCGCTCTCGACAGCCCGCTTTCTCAGGGCTTGAGAATTATTTTACACTTTGAAAACAATGCCAAGCTTCAATATCCTATCTCTCCTCACGGAAATAATTTATACCGCAGGATTGTGGCTGTGAACGCTCTCTTGATTTTTTCACAGAAGTGATGATAAGAACAAGAGCCGTTACAAGATATGGGAGCATATCAAAGAATGACTCAGGAACAGTGAAGCCGAGGTTTTTCGGGAAGTAGTATTTCAGCACCATGAATGCGCCGAAAATATACGCTCCGTAAATAGCCCTTGCAGGATTCCATACAGCGAAGATAACAAGCGCTACAGCTATCCAGCCAAGACCGTTCACGCTGTTTGCCATCCAAACACCGCCGTTTATTACCATTGAGCAGAACGCTCCGCCTATTCCGCATATTCCTCCGCCGATAAGAACGTTTATGTATTTGTATTTCACAACGTTTATTCCCACAGCGTCCGCAACGGCAGGATTCTCTCCGATAGTTCTAAGATTAAGACCCACTTTTGTCTTTTTCAGATAGATAAACATTATCACAGCGATAACAATGCTCAGATATGTGAAAATGTTCTGTGAGAAAAGTACCTCTCCAAGAACAGGTATCTTGCTAAGAAGCGGTATGTCAATGTTTTTCAGACTGCTCATCACTCCGTCAGGCAGTTTGAGGTTGCCTGTAGGTGAAGCGGATATCATCTGCTCGCCTATGAAGTTTGAAAGTCCTGTGCCGAATATAGTCAGTGTAAGACCTGTTACGTTTTGGTTTGCCATCATTGTTATGGTAAGAAAAGCATAGATAAGGGAAACAAGCACACCCATAAGAAATGCCGCAAGTATGGAAAGCCAAAGGCTTCCTGTCTTGTATGCTACCATAAAGCCTGCGCAAGCGCCCATTGCCATTGTTCCCTCAACGCCAAGGTTAAGGTGTCCTGCCTTTTCGTTCTGTATCTCTCCTACTGTGCCGAAAAGCAGAGGAGTACCCATATATACTGCATGGGCAAGGAATGAAATAAGTCTAGTCATTTTTCCTGCCTCCTCTTGTTACAAATCTGTATCTGATGAAGAACTCACAGCCAAGCACGAAGAACAGGATTATTCCCTGCAAAACGTCCGAGCAGTAAGGTGAAAGAACAAATTCAGACGATACCACAGTACTGCCCTTTTCAAGGACTGCGAATAAGAATGACACCACAAGTATGCCGAATGGATTGAGATTTGCAAGCCATGCAACTATGATAGCCGTGAAGCCTACTCCGCCTGCAACAGATGTGGAAAGTGTGTGTTCTGTTCCGCAAGCCTGCACCATTCCTGCGATACCGCAGATAGCGCCGCTCAAAAACATAGTTCTTATCATTATCTTGCTAGGCTCATGCCTGCATATCTTGCAGTTGCGTGGCTGTCTGATACTACAGTTATCTCGTAGCCCTGCTTTGTGTATTTAAGATAGATAAATACCAATACCACAAGCACCAGACCTATCACCCAGCCTATCTGCACACCGCCTAGCGAGTCAAGCCATGCGTTAAGGTCAAATCTTGCTATCTTAGGATATCCCTTTGACTCAGGATCCTGCCATGCGCCCTTCGTGAGCCAGTCTATAACGTAAAGTGCGATATAGTTGAGCATAAGGGTGAGCAAAGTTTCGTTTGTGTCGAATTTTGCCTTGAAAAATGCAGGGATAATGCCATACAGTCCTCCGCCTATCATCGCCGCAATAAACATTACAATGAAAAGCAGATAGTGAGGCATATCGTAATGATACAGTGCAAAGTATGAAGCGAAAACTCCGCCCATTATTATCTGACCCTCTGCACCGATATTCCAAAACTTCATTTTAAACGCAAGCGTAATGCCAAGAGAAGATATAAGAAGCGGTATCATTATCTTTATGGTCTCTTTGAACGGCATAAAAGGGCTTGCGGCGTTCTTGCCGATAAAAGCGCCCTTTACCATTTTCACATAGTATGAAAACGGATCTTTGCCAAGAATAAGAATGAATATTCCGCCTGCACAAATAGCCAGAAGCACCGACAGAAGCCTTATGATAAGCTTTTGCTTGTTTGAGCGTTCAGCACGCTTGGCTATTCTTATAAGAGGCTCTTTTTTTATAATATCAGCCAATGCCCAGCACCTCCTCCATTGTCGAGCCTGTCATCATCATGCCTACCTGTTCCTTTGTGACTTTTTTGGCGTCACAAATACCTGTTATCTTGCCGTGACAAAGCACCATTATCCTGTCGCAAAGCTCCAGAAGAACGTCAAGATCCTCGCCTATGAAAAGCACAGCCGTGTTCTTTTTCTTCTGCTCGTTAAGAAGCGAGTATATAAGATATGATGAGTTGATGTCAAGTCCACGAACAGGATATGCGGTTATGAGCAGGTCAGGCTCACTGTGTATCTCTCGTCCAAGCAGGACCTTCTGAACGTTTCCGCCCGAAAGCATTCTTACAGGAAGCTCCGTGGACGGAGTTTTTATTTCAAGCTTTTCTATAAGCTCCTTTGAAAGCGCCTTAGCAGGCTTTCTGTCTACAAAGCAAAGCTTGCCCTGCTTGTATGTTTTAAGAAGCATATTGTCCGTCATACCCACCGAAGCGATAAGACCCATTCCAAGTCTGTCCTCAGGGATAAAGCTCATGCTTATGCCGAGATTTATTATCTCCTTAGGTGTCTTGCCTATGATGTTCTCCTTGTTGTAAAGCACTGCTCCCTTTTCTATCTTCTGAAGCCCTGCGATAGTCTCGCAAAGCTCTTTCTGACCGCTTCCTGCAATGCCTGCCACACCAAGTATCTCGCCCCTGTTTATAACAAAGCTTACGTCATCGAGAGCAATGCTTCCCTCAGAGTTCTTTACCGTCAGATCGACTACGTTAAGTATCGGCTTTACGTTCACAGGTTCAGGTCTTTCTATTGAAAGCTCCACCGCCTTGCCCACCATAAGCTCAGTGAGCTGTTTTTCACTGCTCTCGGCAGTGTTTACAGTTTCAACGCTCTTGCCCTTTCGCAGTATGGTAACTCTGTCAGATATATCCATTACCTCGCCCAGCTTGTGGGTGATGATAATGATAGCACAACCCTGAGCTTTCATTTTTCTCAGGATATTGAAAAGCTTTTCAGTTTCCTGCGGAGTAAGAACCGCCGTAGGCTCGTCAAGAATAAGTATTTTAGCACCCCTGTAAAGCACTTTCAGAATCTCAACTGTCTGCTTTTCGCTGACGGACATATTGTATACCTTTTTGTCAGGGTCAACTTCAAGACCAAGCTGTTCAGATATCTTTTTTATCTCATCTCTCACAGCGCCCTTGCTCTTAAGCTTGCCCTTTGTGCCTGCCACAATGTTGTCTGCGGCGGAGAACACCTCCACAAGCTTGAAGTGCTGATGTATCATGCCTATGCCAAGTTCGATAGAATCCATAGGTGAATTTATCGCCTCAGGCTTGCCGGCAATGTAGATATTGCCCTTGTCAGGGTGATAGATACCCGAAAGCATATTCATCAACGTGGTCTTTCCTGATCCGTTTTCGCCCAGCAGTGCAAGTATCTCACCGTATTTTACTTCAAGATCAATGCCGTCGTTTGCAACCACGCTTCCGAAAACTTTTGTTATACCGCTGCATTTTACAGCGATCTCAGCAGATATTTCTTCACTCATACTTTCAGCTCCTTTTTATGAACTTCCTTAGATTTGCTAATGTCATCAGAAACCGACAGCAGAATTACCTGCTGCCGTATGCTCATATCATTAACAAAACAGGCGGCAACCTGCACCGCCTGTATAAATGTTTTGTTAAGCTGTTAAGCCTTATTACTTGACCTCAACGTTCTTGAAGTACCAGTTGATTCCGCCTGTGATAGTAGCGTCGTCAAGAGTTTTGCCCTCTTCGCCAACTGTTTTGCCGTCGTTTGTTTCGATAACGCCGTCAAATACGTTGAATGAACCGTCCTCAAGCTTAGCCTTAGCCTCGTCAACAGCCTTCTGCATATCCTCTGTGCAGAGATCCTTGTTCAGAGGAGCGATGTCTACAAGACCGTCAGCCATGCCGCCGTAGTAGTTCTCGCACTTCCAGTTGCCATCTACGATCTGCTTTACCTGATATGTGTAATATGCAGACCAGTTCCAAAGAGTTGAAGTAAGTGTAGCCTTAGGAGCGTCCTTAGACATATCTGTGTTGTAGCCTACGCCCCACTTGCCTGCGCTTTCAGCCTCGAGCTGTGGGTTAGGTGTGTCGCAGTGCTGAGCGATAACGTCGCAGCCCTCAGAAAGAAGAGCCTTTGCAGCGTTTGTTTCCTCTGTTGGTGAATACCAGCTGTTTGTTACCTTTACATATACCTTAGCGTCAGGATTTACAGAATAAACGCCCATTGCGAAAGCGTCGATACCGCCTGTGCACTCAGAGTTCTCGCTGCCCATAGCGGAAACGTAACCGATAAGGTTTGACTCTGTTTTCATACCTGCAACGATACCTGTGAGATATCTTGCCTGATAAATTCTTCCGAAATAGTTGTTAAGGTTCTTGCCGTTGTTCTTGTAGCCTGTGCCGTGGCAGAAATAAACGTCAGGATATTCTTCTGCAAGGGATTCCATTTTGTCCATATAGCCCCAGCTTGTGCCGAAGATGATGTTGCAGCCTTCCTCGATGCACTCACGGATAGCTGTTTCTGTAGCAGCAGGGTCGCTGTCTGATACGTTGTTCTTTCTTACGATCTGATCGTCTTTAAGTCCAAGCTCCTTCTGCATACCAACGATACCCTGATCGTGAGCATATGTGTAGCCTGAACCATCGGCAGGGTTGCCGATGTGTATAACACCGATCTTTACAGTGTCATAGCTGAGAGTTGCCGTCTGATTGTCAGCTGACTTCTGTGATGCTTCGTCCTTAGCAGATGTACAAGCTGTAAGAGCTGTTACAGCAAGAGCCGCAGAAAGAACGAGCGCAAGAATACGTCTTACCTTCATGTTTGATCTTCCTCCATAAAATATTTATTGGTAACGCTTTGTGCGTTAGTCCCTGAAAGTGATAGTGCCGTTGTCCATAGAGTCAACGATAGCAAGAGATTCGAGCTTTACGCCCATGTCACGGATAGTCTTTCCGCCAACTTGGAAGCCCTTTTCGATAACGATACCTGCTCCTGCAAGCTCAGCCCCGGACTGCTTTACGATATCTATAAGCCCCATAAGAGCACAGCCGTTAGCAAGAAAATCGTCTATGATAAGCACCTTGTCGCCCTTGCCGAGATATTTTTCAGATACCATTACGTCATATGTAACGCCCTTTGTGTAGGACTTTACTTGAGTAACGAACATTTCGCCGTCAAGGTTTTTGCTGAGAGTTTTCTTTGCAAAAATAACAGGGCAGTTGTTAAAATGCTGTGCCGCAATGCAGGCAATGCCGATACCGGATGACTCGATAGTGAGTATCTTGTTTACGCCTGTTCCTGCAAATCTCTTTGCAAACTCCTCGCCGATATCGTTGAAAAGCTTGACGTCCATTTGGTGGTTAAGGAATTTATCGACTTTGAGAACGTTTCCTTCCTTTACTACTCCGTCCTTAAGAATACGCTGTTTTAAAATTTCCATGATCTTTTCCTCACGATACAAAAAATAGTTAAATATATTATTTTACATCAAAAAGCAACTATATAAGAAAATTATACTACACTTTCGACGATTATTCAATTGCTATGGCACGTTAAAAGTTTAACATTCTATTAATTTTCACGTTCTTTTCTATATTGTGCAATAAAAAAATCCGCCTGAGATCTCAGACGGATAAAAGTTTTATTTTTCTTTTACTTTTCTTGAAGCTATCTTAGCCGTGTTCGGCATACAGAGCATAGCAGCGGAGCTTTCGTAAATTGTGACATATATAGGAGAGTTCGTCAAATTGCAGAAAATAAGGTTTTTCGTGTCACAGTCATAAAACTCCATAAGCTCGCTGTCAATATAATATCTCCCCAGCGTATCCCATGATTCCAGCTTTTCCTCGCTTTCCGCAAGCCCCACAGAATCAATGACCAGCCCAACGGTCACATATGCAAAAACAGGCACTACCATATCTTCCTTTTTGTAGAACATCTTGTTTCCATGTGGGTCAGTGCCGTAATAGCATATAACAAGAGTATCTTCAGGTAACTCATTTGCAACGTCAGCCTGTTCATTATCACAAAGCCTCTGGCAGATCGTGAAAAATTTATCAAGCTGTGCCGTGAGCTTTTCTCTCTGCATTTTAGCTGTTTCAGCAAGCTCACTGCTTCCTGTTTTTTGTGCGGCATTTTCAGCGATATCGCAGTCAAAATAATCGCTTGGCGTTTTAAGCTCATAAATGTTGTTTATTGTTTTGGCAAAAAGCTTTCCGTCCTCGGAGTATACCGAGGTCACAGGAGAACTGCGTATGAATTTTCCGTCAGGGAACTTTTGACTGCCATATACAAGACCTTGAACGCAGTAAAACACTGTGTCGTCCGTGATAGGGTCAGGGAAACAGCTTTGAGCCGTGTTTGGATATGAAAAAAGCGAATTTTTCAAATTTCTTATTGCCACACGCCACTTGTCAAGATACATTTTTTCTCCCTCGCTTTCAGCATTCATACCTATATGATATCAGATAGTGTATATTTTGTCAATAAAGCTGACAGCTTAATAAGAGAAAAAGCCCCCCACTTATCCCAGAGGACTTTTTCAGATCATTTCGTTCGGCTAAAATATTTTTCGTTTGCACTGCCTGAAATATTGATCTTTAAAAGATTGTTCGTTCTCAGACGTACCAGCTCATCTATATACGGCTTCATAACAAAGTCTGAAACTCTGTTCTTCAATTTTGTCATGCCTTTAAGTACGCCATGAGCCTGGGTTATAGCAATAACGGGGAGTCTTCTCTCATCAATGTCAAGAGGAAATTCGTCGTCCTTGGAAATAAGCTGTATGTCAAAATAAATAAGGTCGATATCCTCGTTAAGAAGAAGCTTTTTCCCTTCCTGAATGGTTTCTGCAGTGAAAACAGTATTTTCCTGAGAAAGTATCTCTTCGAGCTGACAGCGTGCGTCGCTGTTGTTGCTTACAATAAGGATCTTGTGCTTTCGGTCTATTTCGTTTTGGATATAGTTCTTATAGTCGTTTATGCGTTTATCCGTCAACACCATGTCGGTCACGTCCGTGAAATACGCTATAAGCACAGAGCTTACACCTGTTTCGCTGATAAATCGTAAATGCGTCTTGAACCAGTGCTTCTTGCCGTTTATCTCGTGCATACTGAGAACACATTCTGCTCTGTCCTTGCTCTCTATTGCCTTGTTCACAGTGCTTGTGAATTTCTCTTTGCATTCGCTGTCAATGCAGTTCATAACATTGAGTTTGCCGTACACACTGCTGTCATAGCCGTATTTTTGTGAAAACGCCTTGTTTGAACATACCATTACCACTGTGCCGTCCGGAAAACATTCATATATCGTAGCAGGCTGGTCGATGCTGTCGATATATGCCAGCAATCCTCCGCCCTTGCCCCACAGCAGGTCGTTTACCGACGTCCCGTTCTCAGGCACAGGCTGTTCCTCCTGATCTGAAATAAGCTTTTCATAGTCTGCCGCAGGCAAAGGCTTTGAATAATAGAAACCCTGAATGTAGTCACAGCCTACGCTTTTCAGAAATTCTACCTGCTCCGCTCTGTCAACGCCTTCCGCTATAACGAGGATATTGAGCCATTTGGCCATTCTGATAACAGAAGAAATTATAGTTTCTGCACGGCCGTCATACTTTGCCTTGAACATGAACATCATGTCCATTTTTAGCATATCCACCTGAACATCTTTGAGTACGTTCAGGGAAGAATAGCCACTGCCAAAATCGTCCATGAGGATAGTAAAGCCATTATTTCTGAGCTGGCTAGTGATATCATCTATCATTACATTGTCGTCAGTATAAACGCTTTCCGTTATCTCGATGTTGAAATACTTAGGGTCAACGTCATACTTTTTCGTAAGTTCGATTATTATTTTTGAAAGATTAGGGTTGTAAAGGTTTACCCTTGAAACGTTTACAGAAACAGGGAAGAGCGAAACTCCGCTGTCTTTCCATTCCTTGAGCTGTTTGCATACGCATTCCCATATGTAGAAATCAAGCTTTGAGATAAAGCCGTTCTTTTCAAATATCGGGATAAACACACCAGGTGAGATAAATCCCTTGGTAGGGTGTATCCACCTTGCAAGAGCCTCCGCACCCACAGGCTTGTTTGTCTTTACATCATACTTAGGCTGATAGTAAGGCACAAACTCGTGGTTTTCAAGAGCGTCGCTCATTTCATTTATTATATTCTGCTCATTTTCAATAGAAAGCCGCATTTTGTCATCATAAAAAGCATAGCTTTTCATATAATGCCCTTTTACAGTTTTAGCGGCAAGAGCGGCACGGTCGCACATGAAGGATATTGGCAGGCTTCTGTCAGTCACCACATAAACGCCGTAAACGATCATGATGTTATAGCTTGCGGACAGTTTTTTCATGTTTTCAACAGCCTGCTCTATCTGCTTTACTGTTTCTTCCTTGCCCTGATAAGGGGTGAAGATACCGAAAACGTCAGCGTCTATCCTACCAAAGGTACAGCATTCCGTTGTTTTTGCAAAATCTCTTATACGTTTTGCAACATGCTTTAGCAGTCTGTCTCCATACGCAGTGCCGAAAAATGAATTTATAAGCTTGAAACGGTCGATATCTAGTCTTAGAAAAGCGAACTGCTTGTCAGGATTAGCCTTAAGAAGTGCCCTTGACGCACTGAAAAATTTATTCTTTGAATATATCTCCGTAAGAGGGTCGTAGTTCATAACGTTATTAAGCTCTTTGAGCAGCGATACCTGACTTCTTGCGATAACGTTTTTGAGCCTTAGCTTTATAATCTCAGCGTCATAAGGCTTTGGAACAAAGTCCCACGCACCGCTTTCAAGCACCTTCTTTTCAGTGTCTCTGTCTGATTTTTCTGTTAGAATAATAACAGGTATCTGAGATAAGGTTTTATCATGCTTTATTTTATCCATGAACTCATATCCGTCCATTTCGGGCATTATGATATCCAGTATTATAGCGTCAACTTTTTTATCCTGTTTTTTTAGCATTGTAAGAGCCTGTATGCCATTTTCTGCTTGGATCACAGTATAGTCAGAATGTAGTATGTCGCAAAGTATAGATCGGTTCGTTGTGCTGTCGTCAACGACAAGCACGGTTTTCTGTATGTCCATTTGCAACTCCCTTCTGTCATATTGCAGTTTAATATAACGTTTTCATACCATAAGTATACAACATATCGGGAGGATTTTCAACATTTTTTATCAGTGCTTGCAGGCTTTTTGGATTATTCGTTATAAATAGCTATTTTTGATTATCCAAGATACAAATAATTTGGTACTGTTTGCACAAGCCGTACTATTTATTATGACAAAGCTTTTCCGTTTTTGACATCATCACAAGCAGAAGTATGAAGAAAAATGCAAGATAAACGGGCATAAGCTTAAGGCTCACATGGTTTGCGATAAGCCCGAAAACAGGGGGCATGAAGGTCGAGCCTGCAGGGAAGAACTGAATCAGTCCTGCCCGAAATCAAATCTCTTGTAAAGCTTTTGTATCTTAGAAGCGATGACGATAGGCGGATAACCACCGCTTATGACATAGTGTGAGTGGGCAAGATATAAAGGCCTCGATAATCAAACCGCTCTGAAAGCTGTTCTCTGGTGGAGTTGTAAGCGATAGGCCTGTTAGGGTCGTTTTTTATGCGTCCGTAGCAGGTGTTGAAATATGTGTCGATAAAGACCACCATGCCCGATCTTTTAGCCACCTTGCCGTTCTCCTCCGAAAGCAATGCTCCGCCGCCGGTTGCAACAACGCCGCCAATGTCAGCAAATGCTGCAAGAGCCTCGGTTTCAAGCTTTCTGAAATGCTCCTCACCGTATTTGTCGAATATTTCAGGTATGCTCATTCCTGCCGTATCTTCGATATACTTGTCAAGGTCAACGCACTGACAGCCCATTTTTTTCGCCAAGATCTTTCCCACAGTAGATTTTCCGCAGCCCATAAAGCCGCACAAAAAAATTGGTCTCATATTTACTATCCTTATTATAATGTATTTTACTTAAAATCCTTCTCCACAGCGATCTCCATTTCGTCTATGATAGACTGAACTTCCTCGTCTGTGTATTCGTCACCGTCCCATATCTCGTGAGCGGAAACCGCCTGCCAAACAAGCATTGCCATGCCTCCGACAGCGTTCTTGCCCATAGCCTTGGCTTTCTGCATGAGCAAAGTCTCACGAGGATTGTATATAACGTCAAATACCGCACCGCTCGCATTTATAACTTCATCAGGAACAGGGCAGGCGTTTGTCTTAGGATACATTCCCACGGGGCAAGCGTTCATAAGCAGCTCGTAGTGAACGTCAGTCGGTATCTCAGTGTTTAGAACAATAGTTATCCTAGCGTCAGGCCTCATAGCCTTTATCTCTTTCTCTACCTGCTTAGCCAAAGGCATATCGCTTTTCAGTACCGCAATGTAAAGGTCAGCCCCGGCAAGAGCCGCCTCAATCGCCATCATTCTGCCTACTCCGCCGCAGCCTATAAGCAGTATCTTTCCTGTGAAGTCGATATTCATTGCACGAACAGTTCTGAGAAAGCCGTCGCAGTCAGTGTTGTAACCAACGTGCCTGCCGTTTTTGTTGTCAACGCAGTTCACAGAGTGATAACGCTTTGCCGACTGGTCAAGCTCATCAGTGTAGTCGATAATGCCTATTTTGTGTGGAATAGTGATGTTGTAGCCGTTAAGAGAATTAAGATACTCCGCCTTGTCCTTAAGCTCCTCGGGCTTTACCTCAAGTATCTCATACTCAAACTCACGTCCTTTCAGCTCAAAAAGCCTGGCGTGAATAGGGGGCGACATAGTGTGTTTAAGCGTTTCCCCAAGTATAGCGTATTTTCTTGACATTTTACATTCCTTCTTTATAAAAATTTCCGAATATTAATAATGTATATCCGTAGGGGCGAACGTTCCTACAACCTAATAGTTATCTCCCTATTAGTAGGCACATACCTGCGTATCTTTACCCCCGTCAGCTCAAACATTTTCTTTGAAGCCCTAACTCCGTCAGTGTCAGCGTATTTGTCCTCCCAGTAAACGACTTCCTTTATGCCGCTTTGAATGATAGCCTTTGCACATTCGTTGCATGGAAAAAGTGAAACATATATCTTGGCATTCTGTAAGCTTCCTGCCGCATGGTTGAGAATGGCGTTAAGCTCGGCATGACACACAAATGGATATTTCGTGTCAAGAAACTCTCCGTTCCTGTCCCACGGCATCTCATCATCAGAACACCCGGTAGGCATACCGTTGTAGCCTACTGACAATATCTTGTTGTCCTGAGAAACTATGCACGCCCCTACCTGCGTGTGAGAATCCTTGCTCCTCTGTGCAGATAGCAGTGAAATGCCCATAAAATATTCGTCCCATGATATGTAGTCATTGCGTTTCATTTTATACACCGCCTTTTATCAGGTATCTTCATCATCAATGTCTGATATGCTCAGCATTGTCACCTTGTCGTCATCATCAAAAAAGAAAGTCGCCAAAAAGCCCCTTTTCTTGTATTTCCATGCGTCTGCGTCAGGACTGTCAGGCTCGCCGAAAACTTTTTTGACTTCCGTCTTGTCATCACCGCATTTTACCCCTGCAATGCTCATTCCCTTTTTATCGGAACTGCTTTGCGCCGCACTTATCTGACGTATCTTCGACTTCCTGTCAATATTGTCAACACTGTCCGCTTCTACCTTAACAGTGCCTATTATACTGCCGTCCTGCATAAGCGCCACCGAGAATATCCCCTTGCCGTTTGAGTTTCCCGAAAAAGGATAATCCAGCGTGTATTCATATTCCTCGCCAATATCGTCCAGAGTGCATGGTATCTGTATATCCTTGCCGTTTATCTTTGTCTCCCACGCACATTTTCCACAGGCACTCAGACAAACAAGCATTGCCGCCGCCAATGCCAACAGCAAAGCCCTTTTCATAGCCTTTTTCATTTTTCTCCCCTCGATATTTTAGCTCAGAGAAGCAAGAGCCTTTTCCATTGTGGCATTGTTCTCAATGTTCACAGCGTTCTTGCCCTTGAGAGTTTTCTTTACAAGACCCGTAAGCACCTTGTTAGGACCAAGCTCGATAAAGTTCTCATAGCCTGCCTTTTCCATTTCTGCAAGCTCAGAAGTGAACTTAACGGGTGAAACGATGTGCTTGGCAAGCATATCAGGCATATCTGAGAAATCTTCAAGCTTTGTTCCAAGAACGTTCGAGTAGAAATCAACGTTTGCAGTCTTGAACTCAACTGTCTTTGCAGTTTCAATAAATTCATCAGCCGCACTCTGCATGAGCTTTGAGTGGAAAGCAGACGCAACATTGAGTTTTATAGCCTTTTTCTTCATCTCCGAAAACTTTGCCGCAGCCGCCTCGCAAGCCTCTGTATCGCCAGCGATAACAGTCTGAACGGCCGAGTTGTAGTTTACAGGAACAACATAGCCTCTGTTTCCTCGCATATCTTCTCGACCTCTTCAGCAGGCAGACCGATTATAGCATACATTGAGCCACTGTTAGCCTCTGCGGCTTTCTGCATTGCAGCCGCTCTCGCCTTGATGAGCTTGAAGCCGTCCTCAATAGTTACAACACCTGCGGCTACCATAGCAGCATATTCGCCCAGTGAGTGACCTGCTACGCCGTCAAATGTGATGCCCTCAGCCTTTGCGGCTTCAAAAGCGGCAAGCGAGCAAGCCATTATAGCAGGCTGTGAATTTACAGTTTTGTTAAGCTCAGTATCAGGGCCGTCAAATGTTACCGCTCTCAGGTCATATCCCAGCACCTTTTCCGCTGTGTCGAAAACCGCATTTGCAGCATCATACTTTTCGCAAAGCTCCTTAGCCATTCCTACATACTGTGAGCCCTGACCTGAAAACAAAAAATATTTTTGTTACATAAAATTTTACTCCTTTGTGGTTAAATTTATACATAGCCGCCTGATAATATCAAAGCCGCCTTATCTCATATCTGTAAATTTCTGAAAGTTATCTCCACTCAATTATTGTTTTATGATTTAATTTTTGCAAGATATTTTCAAAAATAGACACATAATATTAACTAACGCCCTAAAACTTGTGAAAAATTCTCTAAATGTTTAAATTCAATCAAGAGTTGTTCATAATTTGTTATTGAC
>NZ_QTYG01000047.1:0-17540 GCF_003462045.1 Ruminococcus sp. AM31-15AC
TATTTTTGAAAATTATATAACAAAATAAAAAAATCGGACAGGTAGTTATAATTTTTGGGACAACACATATAAATGTACAAACTTTGAAAACAGAAAGCGAGGAAAAGGGTATGTTTATCAAGACAATAAAAGTAAAAAAGCCAACATTTGCGGTGATTGGGGCGGTTCTGGCGGCGTTGGCATTGTTGGCGGTGATAATAGTGACAGTGGTGAGGATATCGTCGCCTGCGGTGTACGAAATGAAAAGCGAAGCACAAAGACAGGCGTTTTTGAAAGAAATGGGCTGGGAGGTGTCTGACGAATACGATGAATGCAAGGCGGTGACCATACCGAAAGAATTCAATGAGGTGTATGAAAAGTATAATAAGCTTCAGAAGCAGCAGGGCTTTGACTTGGAGGACTATAAAGGGAAACCCGCTGAGGTGTATACATATGCTGTGAAGAATTATGGGAATAAGAAGCAGGAGGTCAGGGCTAATCTTATCGTCTGTGAGGGACAGCTTGTGGGAGGAGATGTATGCTCAGCGGAACTGGACGGATTTATGCAGGGGCTGAGGAAAAAGTAGGCGTCTGAGCGTGGAACGTCGGCACTATGAATAAGGGTAAACCAATGCTTCATAGGTCGAAAAAACCGATACAAATAGTAATAAAACGCCTGTGGAGCATATCTGCAGGCGTTTGCTTTTGGTTAAGTTTTTTCGCATATTTGACTTTTGGCGGTATCGTATGCTATAATCTTTATAAGAAAATTGTCAGAAAGGCTTTTGCTATGAGACTTGATAAATTTGTTTCTTCACAGCGTAATGATATTTCCCGAAGCATGGTGAGAGAGCTTTGCAGAAAAGGTCAGGTGACTGTAAACGGAAAGGTCGCCAAGGCGGCCGATGCTAAGGTCAGCGAAAACGATATTGTTGCTGTAAAGGGCGTGGAGATATGCTATAAAAAGTTTGTCTACATAATGATGAACAAGCCGCAGGGTGTGGTTTGCTCCACTCGTGACGGAGAGTCGAAAACTGTCCTTGAGCTAGTACCTCCTGAGATGTTCAGGGAGGGACTTTTCCCTGCGGGCAGGCTCGATAAGGATACTGAGGGCTTTGTGCTTCTCACCGATGACGGAGCTCTCGCCCACAGAATGTTGTCCCCTAAGACCCATGTTCCGAAAACCTATTTCGTCAGACTTCGTGACCCTTGGCAGGAAAATTATGCTCAGGCATTCGCTGAGGGCATGACTATCGACGGCGGAGAGAAATGTCTGCCTGCGGAATTTTCCGCAAGTGTGAACTGTCCCGATGAATGTACTGTTGTGCTTCATGAGGTAAGTATCATCAGGTCAAGAGAATGTTTGAAAAGCTTGGAAATAAAGTTGTTTTTCTTAAGCGGACAAAGATCGGAGAGCTGCCTTTAGATCCGGATCTGCCCCTTGGAAGCTGTTTAGAAATAATGCACAAAGATGTTGAAAGATTATTGACAACGAAATCGTTTAAATGTAAGTAATTACCTATTCTATGTGAATTTTCGTCAATATTCATAATGAGATATAATAAAGTTTAGTAAAAAAAACTCTTGCGGGTATGTTAAAAATTTGTTATGATAATAGCATAGCTAATTAGGATATTAGTAAAATTCAAATAGGGAGGTCCTTTTTTAATGGCAAGTGTATCATTAAGGGAAATTTATAAGAAGTACGCAGGCGGCGTTATCGCTGTTTCAGACTTCAACATTGAGATCAAGGATAAGGAGTTTATTATCCTCGTAGGTCCTTCTGGTTGTGGTAAGTCTACAACACTTAGAATGATCGCAGGTCTTGAAGAGATCAGTGAAGGTGAGCTTTACATCGGCGACAGACTTGTAAACGACATCGCTCCTAAGGATAGAGATATCGCAATGGTATTCCAGAACTACGCTCTGTATCCTCACATGACAGTATTTGAGAACATGGCATTCGGTCTGAAGCTCAGAAAGGTACCAAAGGACGAGATCGCAAGAAAGGTAGAGGAAGCAGCAAGAATACTTGACATCGCTCACCTTCTTGACAGAAAGCCAAAGGCTCTCTCCGGTGGTCAGAGACAGCGTGTAGCCCTCGGTAGAGCTATCGTTCGTGAGCCACAGGTATTCCTTCTTGACGAGCCTCTTTCAAACCTCGATGCTAAACTGAGAGCACAGATGAGAACTGAGATCTCTAAGCTCCATAAGAAGCTCGGTACTACATTCATCTATGTAACTCATGACCAGACAGAGGCTATGACAATGGGTGACCGTATCGTAGTTATGAAGGATGGTTACATTCAGCAGATCGACACACCAACAAATCTTTACAACGATCCAGTAAACCAGTTCGTTGCAGGATTCATTGGTTCACCACAGATGAACTTTATCGACGCTAAGCTTCTCAAGGTAGACGGCAAGTATGTTGTTGAGTTCGGTTCTGAGGATACAAAGACAACAAGAGGCGTTAAGTATCAGGTAGCAGTTCCAGAGTCTAAGGTAGATCCTGAAGTTCTTGAGCCACTGGTTGATCAGGAAGTTGTTCTTGGTGTTCGTCCAGAGTGTATCCATGACGAGCCTGCATTCCTCGCTCAGGCTACAACAGGCGTTATCAACACAACTGTTGAAGTAACTGAAATGATGGGTGCTGAAACATATCTGTACCTCAACTGCGAGGGTATCCAGCTCACAGCTAGAGTTTCACCTCGTTCTGACGTTCGTCCACAGGATGAGCTTAAGGTCGCTATCGATCCTAACAGAATCCATATCTTCGATAAGGAAACTGAGAAGGCAGTTCTTAACTAATGAGAATTTTTATCATATTGATATAACCAAAAAGTACGGCTTTGTCCGTACTTTTTGTGTTATATACGGTGTGAAACCGATTTCGTTATCATAGATTAGAAAGGTACAAATAATGAATACAAAAAAATTGTTGGCAGTGCTTGTGAGTGTTGCTATGTGCGGAGCGGCTTTTGCAGGCTGCGGAAATAATGCGGACAGCTCAAAGGCTGAAAGCAAAGCGGAGTCTTCAAGCTCGCAGGTCGAAAAAATGCCTGAAACTGACGAGGAGTGGACGCAGGCTATGTATGACAAGGCTATGGTGTCATACGGCAACACTTCTATGATGCAGAATGTTATAAAGAAAGCACAGTCAGGCGAAAAGGTCACTGTGGCGTATCTTGGCGGCTCTATCACTGAGGGTATTTCTGCCGGTGCAGACGGCTGTTATGCTAAGCTCACTTATGATTATTTTGCGCAGAAATTCGGTACGGGGGATAACGTTCAGTATGTGAACGCAGGCCTTAGCGGTACGCCGTCAAAGCTTGGAATACTCAGGCTCGACAGAGATGTGCTGGCTTATGAGCCTGACATATGCTTTATCGAATTTGCAGTAAATGACGGCATGGAGGCTGACTATCAGAACGCTTACGAGTCAATAGTCAGAATGCTTTTGCAGAAGAATATCACTCCTGTTCTGCTGTTCTCGGTGACTGAAAGCGACCATTCTGCTCAGGATTACATGAAGCAGATAGGCGAGTTTTATCACCTGCCGATGATATCATACTGTGACGCACTAAGATATCTTTTCGCAAACAATAGAATGACGTGGCAGGACTTTTCCGATGACCAGTCGCACCCTAACACTGAGGGTCACAAGCTTGTGGCTTCAATGGTAGACTACTATTTTGACACGGTTATGGACGTTGCGCCAGAGGGCGATTATGTTATGCCCACAGACACTGTTTTCTCTCCACGAGAAGTGGACGCTCATATGTATGAGGGCGACAGCCTTACTCCAACAAGCCTTGGAAGCTGGAAGGAAGGCTCTACTATCGCAAGCTTCACAAATGGCTGGACTTACGACAACACCGGAGATAACAGCCCTATCGTATTCGAGTTCAAGGACAAAAAATTCTTGTACATGATATACAAAGAGGTGAAGCAGGGCGAGTTCGGCAAGCTTCATGTTAAGGTAACAGCAGACGGAGAGGTGTATGACGAAAGCGATTACGATACCATAAGTCCGTCAGGCTGGGGAAATGCTCAGATACAGAATATCGCCATGATGCCTGAAGCAACTAACTATACCGTTGAAATATCAATGGCGGCAGGCGATGAGGACAAGCATGGAGAAGTGCTTGCATTCGGTTATACTGAATAGCTGTTTGAAATTTTAGCAAAAATAATAAGGCAGATGATTTTTTAGCGGCTGTGGGAACAGCTTGCTCTGGAAAACCGTCTGCCTATTTTTGTGTGTATTTATGTGGCGTTATGTACAAATAAGAAGGCTTCGATTTGTGAGTGTATACAAGAATATGAATTAATACGCAAATAAAGAAATTATCCCCTGTTCATTTTCAATTTATTTATATTTTGGTGCTATAATGACTTGTGTAAAGATACATAAGTGGAAGATGTCTTTGTATATTTGATCTTATATGAAAATATGAACTTGTATGGCAGATAGCGGAAAGGTGATATCTATGATAAAAATGAAAAGAATATTTGCGGCGGCTTCTGCCGTTGTAATGGCGGCGGGAGTGTTTGCTTCCTGCGGAAATACAGACAGCTCTTCAAAGGCTGAAAATGTCGGAAGCTCCCACGTTACGGAAAAAGGCGAGATGCGTGATATTTCTTCTATGGACCTTGTGAAAGAAATGAATTTGTGCTGGAATTTGGGAAACTCCCTTGACGTGTGTAATGCCGACCGTGACGGTGACGGTCAGGTGGACGAAAATTCAGAGAAAGTTGACGAAACCCTGTGGGGAAATGTGAAAACTACTCCCGAAATTTTCGACCAGCTCAAAAAGGACGGCTTCAACGCAGTGAGAATACCTATCACATGGCGTGACCACCTGTCTGACGATTACACCATAGACGAGGACTGGATGAACAGAGTTGAAGAAGTCGTTGATTATGCTTATGACAGAGATTACTATGTTATCATAAACGTTCATCATGACGGCGGTGGTGACCCTGACTTCGGTGCATGGATAAGAACGGAAGCCGAGGCTGATTACGAAAACTTTTCAAAAAAGTATAACAAGATCTGGACGCAGATAGCAAAGAGGTTTGAGAACTATTCTGATAAGCTTATATTCGAGTCCATGAATGAGGTGGGCTTTGACGATATGGGAACAAATCAGGCTTACGAACTGCTCAACAAGATAAATCAGGACTTTGTTGATCTTATAAGAAAACAGGGCGGAAACAATCCGAAAAGGCATCTTTTGATAGCAGGTTATTGGACGGACGTGGAAAAGACCTGCTCAAAGCTTTTCAAAATGCCTGACGACCCTGAAAATAGGTGCATAGTTTCGGTGCATTATTATACGCCTTGGGAGTTCTGTGTTTGCACAAATCAGTATAACTGGGGAACTGAGCCTGAGATAAAAACAATGGTCAATAACGTGAATAAGCTTAAAACCACGTTTGTGGATAATGGCATACCGGTTATTGTGGGAGAGTATGGAAATTGTAAGGGCAATGACGAGGTGGACAGAGTGTTCTTTGACGAGTACTTTACGAAGCTCACACATGACATTGGGATACCGGCGTTCTTGTGGGACGACGGCGGAGTGTTTGATAGGGCTGATCTCACCTGGCAGGAAGAAGGGCTTCCTGACGCTTTGCATAGAGCAGTGAGTGGCGAGGAGTATATTGTAGAGCGCATTAAGTGAGGGTCATAAGTGAGGAGTGAGGAGTGAGGAATGAGGAATGGGCATAGCTGACCAGAGTAAAGACCAAGCATGAAGTAAAATTCAGAACCGAGCGTAGCGAGCAAAAGGTCCAGGGGCACGCCCCTGGTCAGGGTCAAGGGGTGAAACCCCTTGTGGGTACAGGGCAAAGCCCTGTCAGAGCTTGAGGCAGAGCCTCAATAGGCGTAAGCCTACGAGCGGTGCAGAAAAAGCGAAAAAGCATATAAAAGTAAAGAACAAAACAAAGCGGTGTCGGAGCAAAAACTCTGCACCGCTTTTTTTCTCTCCCATAGCGCAATGTAAATCCGCAAAGAGCGACAGCGATTTTGCGGCACGGCAAGCCATAGCGCAATTGTAGGGGACGGCGCCCTCGACGTCCCGTTCGGAGCGGTGTGGTTTCAATTTGTCACTAAATATAAGAAGCAGAAATGCGCTGCTCCCCTACATTGTTCGTGCGTTGTTTTGCAAATTGTTGTCAACAATAAGATAACAAAAGTTGTGTCATTGTCACAGAAATTCGTGAAATCAGTGCGGATTAACTGCATTTTTGCGTATTGCAAAAATCAAAAATAAATGTTATAATTAATTATGTATCACTATTTTCAGAAAGGCAGGCGGATAATGTGGCGGAAAAGATAAGCGAAAAAATACAAAAGAAAAAACCGAAAAAACTTATAAATATGATATTCTCACAGAAAACCACTATTATCCTGCTTCTTGCATTGCAGCTTATTTTCATTTTTATCATCTTCCAAAGCTTCGCTGTGCATTATGCCTATCTGCATATCGTTTTTTCTACTGTGGCTATCGTGCTTGCTATCTATATCCTTAACAGCAGCGAGAACCCTGCCTATAAATTGGCGTGGATAGTACCCCTTGTTATCGTGCCTATCTTTACGGTGGTGCTTTATATATTACTCAAAAATCAGTTTTCAACAAGAAAGGTCAGAAACCTTTATGCTAAGAAATCCGCCAATACAAGACCTTTCCTAAAACAAATGAACAGATAATGAGCTATCTCCATGAAAGTGAGCCTGATTTTTATAAGCTTGCAAACTATGTGGATAAGTCGGGGGGCTACCCTGTCTGCGGTAATACGGAGGTCACTTATTTTCCCCTTGGCGAAGATAAGTATAAGGCTATGCTTGAGGAGCTTCAGAAAGCTCAGGAGTTTATCTTTATGGAGTATTTTATTATCGACGACGGCGAAATGTGGCGTGAGATAGTTAAGATACTTCTTGAAAAAGCTAAGGCAGGCGTGGAGGTAAGACTTCTTTATGACGGCATGGGCTCTCAGTTCACTTTGCCTTTCAGATATAAGAAAAAGCTTACCGAACAAGGGGTAAAATGCCTTGTTTTCAATCCTTTCCGTCCTATGCTTTCTACTATACAAAATAACCGTGACCATAGAAAAATTCTCGTTGTAGACGGCAACGTGGCTTTCAACGGCGGTGTTAATATCGCCGACGAGTATATAAACCTCAAGGAGCGTTTCGGTCATTGGAAAGATACCGCCGTTATGCTAAAGGGCGATGGCGTTTGGAATTTTACCATGATGTTTCTGCAAATGTGGGAGGTGATCTCAGGTGATAAAACTGAGTATAATATGTACCGCCCCACTGTAAAAAACGTTGTGAACAACGGCTATGTTATCCCCTACGGCGACTCCCCTCTCGATGACGAGAATGTGGGCGAGCTTGTCTATATGGATATGATAAACAATGCCAAGGATTATATCTATATCTCTACCCCGTATCTTATTCCTGACAACGAAATGCTCACCGTCCTGGGCTATGCGGCAAAAAGCGGTGTTGATGTTAGGATAATCACTCCTGAGATACCTGATAAATGGTATGTGAGCGTTATAACAAGGTCGTTCTACAGAGATCTTGAAACGCTGGGTGTGAAAGTCTATGAGTATAAAGGCGGCTTTAACCACGCTAAAATGTTCCTGTCAGACGATAAGTCGGCCGTGGTGGGCACGATAAATCTCGACTACAGAAGCTTGTATCTCCATTTTGAGTGTGCAACTTATATGTACAAAACAAGTTGTATAAAGGATATAAAAGCGGACTTTGACGATATGTTTGAAAACCGCTGTCATAGGATAACACATGACGATATAAATAACCGCAGCTTCTGGTCAAGGTCATGTCGGTCATTCTCAGGACCATTGCGCCTCTTTTGTAAAAATGTATTTTACGAGGTATCATGGGAAAAATAAGCCTATCTTTGCTTTTGCATAGCTTGGAGGGCTTTTATGATACTTCTGAATAAATTGTTTTCGGCAGAAAGATCCGTAAAGGGCAGAGTGGACTATCCTCTCTTGCTTCTCGGTGCGGTCATATATGGCGTGAGCGTGGGACTGGTTTTAAGCCCTAACGAAATTGCCCCCGGAGGTGCTTCGGGGCTTGCTGTCATGTTGTCAAGATTTCTGCCTCTTGGTGTCGGCTCGCTTACAATGGCGATAAATCTTCCTTTGTTGGCGGTTAGCCTTTATGTGTTCGGCTGGCGTTTCCTTGTGGGAACTGTTGTAGCTATTGCAGTTTCGGGTCTGACTGCGGATATGTGTACGCTTTTTACACCACTCACAAATGATATTTTTCTCAGCGCAATAGCAGGCGGTATTCTGTTGGGTGCAGGCTGTGGGATAGTTTTTCGTTCAGGTGGAACAACAGGCGGAACTGACATCGCTGCAAAGCTTATCAAAAGGAAAAAGCCCTACATGGCGGCAGGACAGATCTTTATGCTTGCAGATGGTGTGATATGTGTGCTGAGCGGTTTCGTTTTTGGCAGTATCGACAACGCACTGTATTCGTTCTTTACATTGTGGGTTTTCTCAAAAACACTGGATATGATGCTCTACGGCGGCGACAGAGGAAGCTTGCGCTGATAATAAGCCCTGCCGCAGATAAAATACTCCATAGGCTTCTTAATGAGGGCAACTTGGGGTGTACGGTCATAAAAGCCCGAACGGGATACACGGGAGAGGACAGAGATCTTATACTTTGCGCAGTGAGAAAACGCAGGATAACGGACGTTCGCAGGATAGCATCGGAAACTGACGAAAAGGCTTTCGTGCTTGTGGGTGACGTGAGCGAGATAATAGGCGAGGGTTTCAGGCTCTCTGATGAATACTTCTGAAAGGACATTACAATGGACATAAAAGATTTTAAGGGACACATTTTCGACTTGGACGGTACGCTGACAAGATCAAACCACGTTTGGTCAAAAATAGACGAGGAATTTCTCGGCAAGCGTGGGATAAAAGTGCCTGAGGACTATTTCAAGCAGGTGTCTGCAATGAATTTCGAGCAGGCGGCTGTTTATACAAACGATAGATTTTCTCTGGGTGAGAACATTCAGGATATAATGAAGGAATGGTTCGATATGGCGGTGTATGAGTATACGAACGTTATCGGACTTTGCGGAAACGCAGGGGAGTATGTGCGAAAGCTTAAGGAGCAGGGCAGGAAGATAGCATTGGCGACCGCTTCAACTGAGGAGCTTTATAAGCCTGTGCTAAAGAGAAACGGCATTTTGGATCAATTTGATTGCTTCGTGTCTACAGAGCAGGTGAAAAGGGGAAAGGGATTTCCTGATGTTTATGAGCTGGCGGCTGAGAAACTGGGGCTTGAAGTAAAGGCTTGCGTGGTTTATGAGGATATAGTCGAGGGCATAAAGGGAGCGAAAGCAGGAGGGTTCTTTGCTGTGGCTTGCTTGAATGACCATTACTCGCATGACTGGGACGAGATGAGAGAGATCGCTGATGCGACCGTTGAAAATGGGGAGTTTCCTGTTAAGTGAGGAGTGAGGAATTGGCATAGCTGACCATAGTTGTGCCCCAGCACCGAGCAGAGCGATTTTGCCCGAAGAAGCTGTAGGGGCTGGCGCCCTCGACAGCCCGTTTCTGGGAGCGGCAAGGTTTGAATTTATACAAACCATGTGGGCGACCAAAGGTCGCTCCTACAAAAAAATCATCGCCGACAGGCGATACCATAATTCCTCATTCCTCATTCCTCACTCGACAAACGATAAAATTTACAAAAAATTAATAAAATTCCTTGACAAATGATTGACAAAGAAGAGCACAGATGTTATAATTGTAGTACCTCTTTATGAGGTCTATTTTTTTGCGCTCTTTTTTTGAACGTGAAAAAGCATAAGTTACCTCAGGGCTGTGTGACAGCTTGCGTGAAAACGTATGAGGGAGGCAGACGTACCCTGAATGTTCTTGCGGGGTATAAATTTCGTCAGGAGGTGCCGAAATGAGAGTAAAAATTACACTTGCTTGTACTGAGTGTAAGCAGAGAAACTACAACACTAAGAAGAACAAGAAGAATGACCCTGACAGACTTGAAATGAACAAGTATTGCAAGTTCTGTAAGAAACACACTCTTCACAAAGAGACTAAGTAATATTGAAAGGAGCTATTTCTAATGGCTAAAAAAACAGATGTTACTAAGTCTTCAAAAAAGGATACCGTCAAGGATCAGAAGAAAAAGGGCGGAATAAGAAAATATTTCAGAGAGCTTAAAGCTGAAATGAAAAAGGTCGTTTGGCCTACAAGACAGCAGGTGACTAAGAATACGGGAGTTGTTCTCACGGTAATGGTCGTTATGGCTCTGTTCCTTTTCGGCGTTGATTCAGGTCTGGGTGCAGCTATCAAGGCTATCCTTAAAATCGGCGGCTAAGCCGTCACAGCGGTTTTGACAACATCAATATGGAGGTAAGAAACATGTCAGAAGAAGCAAAGTGGTATGTTGTTCACACTTATTCAGGTTATGAGAATAAGGTAAAAAGCAATATTGAAAAGGTTGTTGAAAACCGAAACCTTCAGGATCTCATCCCTGAGGTAATGATCCCAATGGAGGAAGTTACCGAAGTAAAGGGCAATAAGATCGACAAGGGCGACAGAAAGCTTTTTCCAAGCTATGTGCTTGTAAAAATGGTGCTTACAGACGATTCATGGTATATCGTTAGAAATACCAGAGGCGTTACGGGCTTCGTTGGTCCTGCGTCAAAGCCTGTTCCGCTGACCGATAAAGAGGTCGCTGCGCTGGGTGTTGACACACAGAGAAGCGCTAACGTCCAGGTCGGCTTCAAGGAAGGCGACAATGTCGTTGTAACAGCAGGTTCATTCGAGGGCTTCACAGGAGTTGTGGAGAAATTCGATATGGAAGCACAGACGGCAGACGTCAGAGTATCTATGCTGGGCAGAGAAACAACTGTTACTATGCCGCTGACACAGATAAAGTCTGAGGAATAAGGAAAAAGGCGGTAAAACTCCGCAAACATTCGTGATAATGGAAGCAAAGCCGTCAATGACGGTTCGGATATACGGCTTCCGGAAACGTGGGAGAGCGTATGGCGCTCGCCTTACCACTTAATTATGGAGGTGCGAACAAATGGCACAGAAGGTAGTAGGCTATATTAAGCTTCAGATTCCAGCAGGAAAGGCAACTCCTGCACCACCGGTTGGTCCAGCTCTTGGTCAGCACGGTGTAAACATCATGGCGTTCACAAAGGATTTTAACGAGAGAACTAAGAACGATATCGGTCTTATCATCCCTGTTGTTATCACAGTTTACGCAGACAGATCATTCACATTCATCACCAAGACTCCTCCGGCAGCAGTTCTCATCAAGAAGGCTTGCAAGATCGAGTCAGGTTCCGGTGTTCCTAACAAGACTAAGGTCGCAACTATCACAAAAGAGCAGCTTCAGAAGATCGCTGAGCAGAAGATGCCTGACCTGAACGCAGCAAACCTCGAGAGTGCTATGAGCATGATCGCTGGTACATGCCGTTCAATGGGCGTTGTAGTTGAGGACTAATCAATCGTACTGTGCATTCATGCACGGCAATGGTGGGAGGAATTTTCCGCTAACCGACTAGATATCCACTGTCGGTATTACCACTTAATGAGGAGGAAATATTAATGAAACATGGCAAGAAGTATGTTGACAGCTTCAAGGCTATCGACAAGGCTAAGCAATATGACGCTCCTGAGGCTCTGGAACTTGCAGCTAAGGGTGCTAAGGCAAAGTTCGATGAAACTATCGAGCTTCACATTCGTCTGGGCGTTGACTCAAGACACGCTGATCAGCAGGTAAGAGGTGCTGTTGTACTTCCAAACGGAACTGGTAAGACTGTAAGAGTTTGCGTATTCTGTAAGGAAGACAAGTACGAGGCTGCTAAGGCAGCAGGCGCTGACTATGTTGGCGGCATGGATCTCGTTGAGAAGATCACAAAGGAAAACTGGATGGATTTCGACGTTGTAGTTGCTTCACCTGACATGATGGGTGTTGTAGGACGTCTTGGTAAGATCCTCGGACCTAGAGGACTTATGCCAAACCCAAAGGCAGGAACTGTTACTCCAGACGTAGCTAAGGCTGTTACAGAGGCTAAGGCTGGTAAGATCGAGTATCGTCTTGATAAGACAAACATCATTCACTGCCCTATCGGTAAGGCTTCATTCGGTGTTGAGAAGCTCGAGCAGAACTTCAACACACTTATCAACGCTGTTGTAAAGGCTAAGCCAGCCGCTGCTAAGGGTCAGTACCTTAAGAGCGTAGTTGTAGCTTCTACAATGGGCCCTGGTATCAAGATCAGCACTGCTAAATACGGCAACTAATCTGATAACAGATAAATATTGAATTTTTAAGGGACTTGTGCTAAATGCATAAGTCCTTTTTTATATATTCCCACAATTTGAACCACCCGTGTTCAAATATTTTCATTATCAAGAAAAATTAACAAAATAATTTTTAAAGTAATCGTTTTACCCTGTTGCATTATTTTTTTTATGTGTTATAATATCAATTGAGCCGTAAGGTTCAGATTTTTGCAAGGAGTGATAATTATCAATATCTTTTACAATGAAAAGGACAAGGCTTTCAAGCTGAGAGCCAATAATACAGACTATATGATGAAGGTCTGCGAGGAGGGCTACCTCGCTCACGTTTACTATGGAAATAAAGTCCCTGACGAGGATCTGACTTATCTTCTCCGTCTTGACGAAAGCCCTTTTACGCCTGCTACTAATGACCGTGACAGAGCAAGCTTTATGGATACACTGCCTTTTGAATATCCATGCTTCGGTCTTGGCGACTACAGAGAGTCTGCATTCAAGATAATGGACGCTAACGGTATGTCGACCTGTGACCTGAGATATGTTTCTCATAAAATGTATGAGGGCAAACCAAAGCTTGAGGGTCTGCCTGCTACTTTCGCTACTGAGGAAAGCGGTTGTTCAACTCTCGAGATAACAATGTATGATAAGTATGCCGATATCGAAGTCGTTCTTATATACACAGCTTTCGATAAGCTTGACGTTATCACACGTTCTGCGGTCATCACAAACAAGGGCGAGAAGCCTTTTAAGATAACAAGAGCCCTTTCAGCTTGCGTTGATTTTGATACAGACAAAATGGATATGATTACACTCAACGGCTCATGGGCTAGAGAAAGAGCTGTTGAAAGATGCAGACTTCACCACGCTAAACAGCTTGTTGATTCCTGCAAGGGCGAATCATCACATCAGAACAATCCGTTCGTTGCTCTTTGCGACAATAACGCTGACGAGGATAAGGGCGAGGTGTTCGGCTTCAACTTCGTTTATTCAGGCAACTTCTACGCTCAGGCAGAAGTTACTCAGCATAAGAAAACCCGTTTTCTTATGGGTATAAATCCTCTTGACTTCGAGTGGCTTTTGGAAAAGGGCGAGAGCTTTACTTGCCCTGAGGTAGTTATGGTTCACTCTGACGAGGGTATAGGCAAAATGTCAAGAACTTTCCATGACCTCTATAGAAACAACCTTATCAGAGGCGAGTATAAGGATAAAAGACGTCCGATACTCATCAACAACTGGGAAGCTACTTACTTTAATTTCGATACTGACAAGCTTATAGATATCGCTAAGGAAGCTTCAAAGCTTGGTATAGAAATGCTTGTTATGGACGACGGCTGGTTCGGTCATAGAGATTCTGATAACTCATCACTGGGCGATTGGTTCGTATATGAGAAGAAGCTCAAGGGCGGTCTTAAATATCTTGTTGACGAGGTAAATAAGCTTGGCATGAAGTTCGGCATTTGGTTCGAGCCTGAAATGATATCCCCTGACTCTGAACTTTATAAGGCCCACCCAGACTGGGCTATCCAGATAAAGGGCAGACCTCTGACACTTTGCAGAGAGCAGTATGTTCTTGACTATTCAAGAAAGGAAGTCAGAGATCATGTTTACGGCATGATGAAGAAGATTCTCGACAGTGCGAATATCGAGTACATCAAGTGGGATATGAACAGACAGCTTACAGAGGTCGGCTCGGCTACCCTGCCTGCTGAAAGACAGAGAGAGCTTTGGCACAGATACGTCCTCGGTGTTTATGACCTTATGGACAGACTTACAACAGATTATCCTCATATCCTGCTGGAGAACTGCTCAGGCGGCGGAGCAAGATTCGACCCTGGTATGCTCTACTACAGCCCACAGATATGGTGCTCTGACGATACAGACGCTATCGAAAGACTGAAGATACAGCACGGCACATCAATGTGCTATCCATGCTCTGCAATGGGTGCGCACGTTTCCGATTGCCCTAACCATACTGTTGGCAGAAACACTCCTTTTAAGACAAGAGGTCACGTTGCTATGGTAGGTACGTTCGGCTATGAGCTTGACGTAACAAGGATACCTCAGGAGGACAGGGACGCTATCCCTGCACAGATAGAGGAGTTCAACAAGTTCAACAAGCTTGTAAGAACAGGCGACCACTACAGAATAGGCAATATGTTCGAGGACAACACCTGGGACGCTTGGGAGTTCGTTGCAAAGGACAAGAGCGAAGCTCTCTTTGAGTTCGTTCAGGTGCTTGGCAGACCAAACGAAAGATCAAGACGTATCAAGCTCAAAGGTCTTGAAGCTGACGCTTACTATTATGAGGAGAACGAGCCTGACAAGAAGATATCAGGTGCGGCACTTATGAATGCAGGTATCAATATCGCAAAGATGTGGAACGGCGACGGACTTTACGGCGACTTCTGCTCAAAGATCCTTCATTTTATAAAGGCGTAAAAAGAAGCATAAGAATAATAAAATACTATTGACAATTTGAAGATATTGTAGTACAATAATTGTGAAATAAGTTCAAATTTTAAAGGCGGAGATCTTCCGCCTTTAAATAACACAGAGATGTAAACGAATACAACTTATAAGGAGAATTTTTATGAGGTTAAAAAAACTAATGGCAGTGGCTTGTGCCGCCGCCCTTACAGTGACAGTTTTCGCAGGCTGCTCAAAAAAGAACGATTCCTCCAGCGGCTCTGACAGCAAGGGCGACGCTAAGAAGGAATATTACAACGCTCAGCCTGTTGACACTGGCTGGGAGTGGGGAAATGTCGAGATAGTTGACGGTGGTTTTATCCCTGACGTCATCTATAACCCTACTGAGGAGGGGCTTATCTACGCCAGAACAGATATGGGCGGCGCTTATAAGTATAATAAGGATACTCAGCGCTGGGAGTGCATAACAGATTGCTTTGGCGGCGACGATTGGAACTATAACGGAACGGAGAGCCTTGCAACTGACCCTGTTGAGCCAAACAGAGTTTATCTTGCGGCTGGTACATACTCCACAAACAACGGCGCAATATTTGCTTCTGACGATTACGGCAAGAACTGGACTATCTGCGAAATGCCTTTCGGCATGGGCGGTAACGAGGTCGGAAGAGGCTGCGGTGAAAGACTTCAGGTAGACCCTAACGATAACTCTATACTTTACTTCGGCTCAAGAGCTGACGGACTTTGGAAGTCCACAGACTATGGCGCAACATGGAACGAGGTCACTTCATTCCCTACAAAGGGCGGATATACTGAAGACGGATATTCTATCGGACTTACATTCGTGGCATTCGATAAATCAAGCTCTGAAAAGGGTCAGGCAACAAAGACAATAATCGTTGGCTCAGCAGGAACACAGGGGGATTATCTCTATCGTTCTGATGATGCAGGCGAAACCTGGACAGCTATCCCTAATCCAAAGTCTGAGGCTACAGGCGACAAGACCGAGAAGCTCAAGCCTTGTCAGGGCGAGATATCTTCTGACGGATATCTCTATTCAACATGGTCTTATAAGGTAGGACCAAACGGTGCTTCTGACGGAGCAGTTCAGAAGTATAACCTTAAAACAGGCGAGTGGACAGAGATAACTCCTGAGAGATCTTATACTTGCGGTTATAATGGTATCTCAGTAAACCCTAACGACCCTAACATGATAGTATGCACAACTCTTGACCTTTGGGCATACTTCGACAACCTTTTCGTTTCCTATGACGGAGGCGAAACTTGGAACGGCATTTGGAGCTGTGATGAGAATGGCAAGACGGTAAACAACTTTAATCTCGATATAAGCAATGCTCCTTGGCTCGATTGGCAGGGACAGCTCAAGCCGGGCTGGTGGATGACAGGCGTAGCTATCAACCCGTTCAACCCGGATGAAGTTCTTTACACAACAGGCGCAACTATCTTCGGCACATCAAATCTTTCAAAGATAAAGGACGAGCCTGTTGACATAAGCGTAAAGGCAATGGGAATTGAAATGACAGCTATCTTTGACTTCGTTTCACCTCTCGATAATGGCGAGGGTACTCCTGAGCTTTATTCCACAATGGGTGACCTTTACGGCTTCCGTCATGATGATGTAACAAAAGCTCCGCAGGAGCATTATGGCGACTTCAAGGCGACATCTATAGATTGTGCGGCACAGGATTATAAGATAGTAGTAAGAGCGACTAACGACGGTGACGGCTCGGTTTACTATTCAACAGACGCAGCCGAAACATGGCAGGCAGTGGAAACACTTCCGGAGGGCGTTGAGAAGAAAGCAGGCGGCACAGCTAAGCTTTCCGCTGACGGCAAGACCATTTTTTATCAGAGCGGCACAACAGGCGTTGCTGCGGCAGTAACAAGCGACTTTGGCAAAACATGGACAACCTGCGAGGGACTTCCTGCCGGTGCAGTTATTGAAACAGATAAGGTAAATCCTGATAAGTTCTACGGCTCATATGACGGAACGTTCTATATGAGTACAGACGGCGGCAAGACTTTCAGTCCTATCGCAAATATGCTGGTTTCAGCAACATCAATAAAAGCTTGTCCTGATACAGAGGGCGACCTTTGGATATCAGTTGGCGCAGGTGGCGTTTATTATCTGGATACTGCAACAGGCACACTTGCATCTACATCTCAGGACGTTACACAGTGTGACGCTATCGGTCTTGGTAAGGCTGAAAAGGACGGCGACTACATGGCACTCTACATGATGGGCGAAGCAAACGGCGATGGCTACGGCATTTATATGTCAGCCGACAAGGGAGTAACATGGAAGCGTATCAATGATGACACACAGAAGTGGGGCAACGTTAGAAAGATAATCAGCGGCGACCCTAAGGTATACGGCAGAGTTTATGTAGGCACTGACGGACGTGGTATCATTATGGGAAACGTTAAGCAGTAATACATTATAATATAGCGAACAGAGCGGTGCAGATAGTGCCGCTCTGTTTTTGTCTTTGCCCGAATGTCAGGCGTTTCCGCATCTTGCATAAGTGAATAAAATCGGAAGTGCAAATTTGTGCATTGTTATGATAAATCTTAAAATCATCTTAGCAAAATTACAAATGCTTGCATTTGGTGCAGGTTTTTGTTATTATGTTACTGTAAGAACAGATCGGAAGATACAGACAACAGAAACCTGCTAAGAAAAATCAATAGGCAAAATGAACAAAGTTGAGAAAAGAAGCAAAGGAAAAAACGATATAGCAAAGCTGACGTTTGAAGGAAGTATTCAAACGCCC
>NZ_QTYG01000048.1:0-16983 GCF_003462045.1 Ruminococcus sp. AM31-15AC
AGCGTCCCTTTGGGGATGCACAGCTCATCTGCTGCTGCCTTGGTGCCAATCTCCTTTGCGAGCTTTATTGCCTGCTTTTTAAACTCTTCATCATATTGTTTTCCTGTTCCCATTGATGACACACTCCTTTGTTTTTATTATACTTTGATTGTTTTGTATGTGTCAAGTTTTATTATACAGGATTACTCCTTTGATTTCACGCAAAGAAAAAGAGCCGAAATTTCTTCGGCTCTCTCACTTGCATATTTGTTACATATTATCAATAAGCCGATTCGCTTATCGAAATTTCAATTGTATTATCATTTTCATCAAATATTCGGGTTATTTCACCGTATTTATCTGATTTTAAAAATCTGCCGCCCTGTGTATCGAACACATACCATGTTCCTTCCACACATACTAAGTTTGTCATATGACCGTACCAGGCATCCGGTGAGAAAAACGCATACCGACATTCAAGTCCCACACCTTTACAAGCGTACATTGTTGCTGCTGAGAATACTTGACAATTTCCGCTGACGTTCCCTCTGATCCAATTGTAAACAGCTTCGGCTTTTCCATAATCAGAGCCGTTGTGCCCCAATCCTGCACCTATATTGTAATATTCATCGGTTGTTCTTCCGAGCGAATTTACATAATTCAAAACGCTTTGCAGGCTTGTTGTATCTTCAATTATATCTTCCGGCGGTTCAGTCTGCGGTTTTGGTGTAGTAGTCGGCGGATTTGTCACCGCAGGTTTTGCCGTTGTAACCGGAGGAGAAGGGTTGTTATTCTGAGGCTTATTGTCAGACGATTGGTTATTCTGCTGCGCACCGTTATTGCTCTGATTGTTATCGGACGGCGAATTATAGGTCTGCTGACTATTCTGCGCAGGCTGTACGTTATTTTCCTGACCGTTATTATTCTGCACGGAATTGTTTTGTCCCTGAATTGAGTTTCCCGAAGCACCTGACGAACCTGATTTCTTTGTAGTAGTTACAGTAATACCCGTCGGCTTTGAAGATGAGGATACCGTCTGCGAACTCTTTTTCGTAGTAGTTGTGGCTTCGCTTGTATCCTTTTCTTCTTTTGCCGATGAAGTTTCCGCAGTATCTTCGCCAGCCGTGCTTTCGGAAGCAATTGCTGTAGTAGTTCCCACTTTGGATTCTGTATCGTCTATCTGTCCGCAAGCCGTGAGCAGCAGACTGCATACAGCTAAGATCGTTATTGCTTTTTTCATGGTATCACCCCGATAAATTTGTTTCTTTAACGATAGCATATAACCGCCGCAAAATCCAGTGATTTTTGGTTTTTCTACCTATTCAATAAATTAAAAAGCCAATCTTTGTACTACATTGCTATCTCAGGCTCAGGTTTATCCGCTGGTCCGTCCGCCATTTCCTCATCGGGAGTATTTTCTACCTCAATTTCCGTAGCCTGCATTTGCTCCAATACGATAATGGGAGTTTCAAACATTTCGGAATATTTCTTGATCTGATCATCGGTAAGTGAACAGCTGTCCCATTCGCCGTATTCGTTCATATAATTTCCTGAAACAAAGAAAGTTCCATGTACAAGAACATTTCCCACAATACGATTAGGCTGTGAACCATTAAGCAGGAATTCATCGTTGCACCAAGCAATCGCAGTTTCTTTCGGCTCAAAATATATAGGTTCGATACACCCTCCGACTATTGCCTGCATATCGTGAATATCATCGCCGATTTCCTTTTCATACGGCGCTTTTTCAGGCTCAATAACAAGTATTTTCATTTACAAAACCTCCTCATCTTCATTGCAATAATCCCACAGTGGACACTCGCCGCAGTCATCAAACATTGCACAGGTACGCTGTATCTCCTCTTCGGATATCCCACAGTCAAAATGCTGCTTTTTCTGTTCGTCTTGCCATACGATAAGTGAAACACCGCTGCTGTCACGTTCGACCTCTACCGTTACAGCATTTCCGTGCCTGTCATAAAGCCCAGAAAATTCTGTTTTGCCTTTTGCCGTTAAAACCTGTGCCAATATTATCTTCTTCATAAAAACCTCCTAATCAAAAAGCGAAAGCTGTTTGATAGCTTTCGCACGTTCGCTTGTGTCATAATTTGATATGAGCAGCTCTGCATACTGACAGCCGCCGTCATACCGCTGTGCCAAATTGTTCAGCCTACTTATCTCTTCAATGTGAATGTTTGGTTTATGCCATATCTCACGGATCTCAGTGCAATCGTTATACGAAACCAAAAATCTGCCTTTGATGTCAAGCAGAGCGTCACGCAGTCTGATATGGTCTTTTGCAGTAAAACCTACGTCCTTGTAGTAATTTTCAGTCGCAAAATACGGCGGATCACAGTAAAAAAAGCTGACGGGTCTGTCATACTGCCTGATAAGCCTTTCAAAATCCTTGTTCTCAACAACTACTTTCTGTAATCTTCTTGCGGCAAGGTCGATCATAGGGAAGTCCGACCACATCGAATGCGGCTGACTTCCAAAGCTGTCAAGACCGCTTGCATAGCTGTAACGTATAAGCTGATAAAACTTAGCCGCTCTGTCAACGTCATAAAGCCTTGGCAAAATACCACGTTTGTGAAGTATAGCTAAGTATTCAAAATCTTCTCTTGAATCAAGCACATACCTAAGCTTGTATTTCAGCTTTGCAGGCTTATCACGAACGCAGCGGTACAAATTTGCAAGATTTGAATTGAAGTCATTGTACACCTCAAAATCTGCACCGGGCGGCTTGTGAAACAGCACCCAGCCTGCACCGCCGAACACCTCGATATATCTTTCATAGTAGGTTGGAAACCTTGCAAGCACTTCATCACGAAGATTTTTCTTCCCACCTACCCAAGACATAAAACTGTTCATTAAGCTCCTTTCCTTGCCAAACAGCAGAAAAGAAGTATGCAAATGAAAAAGTCGCTTTGCAAGCACCAGATTTATTTATCTGCTGTTGGCAAAACGACCTTAGTTTTTATTTAATTGTGTTTTCTTCAGCCCTTGATCATTGGATCGACGTAGCTGAATATAATGCGTTTCTGTTCAAGGTAGCCGTCGGCTTTGTTGACCTCAGTACATAATTCTTTGTACTGTTTTTCCGAAAGCACATTCTTTGCTGCTCTCAGCATTGCAGGAATATTACCCATACAGAACTTGAAGTCTACTTTGGCTTTAACTCTGTTTGTGTGCATCTTTGACCTCCTTATCAAGACGTGCGATCTCTTTTTCAGCAGACTTAAAAGCCACGGCAAGAGAACCTATCGTTGTTCCGATGATACCGCCTATCATCATTCCAATGAACAAATACGTCATTTACATCATCTCAATTTCAAAATCTTCGGTTTCTTCCTCATCAACCGAAGTAATTTCCACGTACTCGTCAATAATACTCAGCGCCTCATCATAGCTTCCCGAAGAGGTGATTCGGCTGCACATTTCCTTGGATTCATTCGACATACCATTTCTTTTCAGTGTTCTTGAAGCAATGCCCATAAGATTAAAGATATTTCCGTTCTGACCTATGAGCGGACATTTTGGCTTTTCGTACATTACGCAAGCTCCTTTCCGTAATACTTTTTCAGCAATGATATAACGAAGAGCTGCCCCTTTCCGGTCACAAACGTCTGCTGATAGGTCTTTTTCATGCCGTCAACCTCAAACACTGATTCCTTAACTGCAAAATATCCTCGGTCGATATATCTCTGATATGGCAGATTGTTCGCCATGAGCACGCCTTTTCCTTTGAGCCAGCCGTAGAGCTTGTTTCTGCCGACAGGGATATTTTCGGCTCTTGCAATCTTTGCCATAGAGTTCATGTTGATAAGATTATCGGTGTTTGACACCTGATTAGCAAACTCCACCAAAGGCTGATCGTGACGTATCCGCTCGTTCAGCCTTCTTATCGCTGTCATCTGCAAACGGAAAAGATTTTGATATGGTTCTTCAAGAAAGGGGAGGTAGTTTTCTATGAACATTTCCTCGTTGGCGACGTAGCCGCCTGTGCGCCTTATCGTTGGGATAACCTCGGAGGTCAGCCATTTACGAAACGGTTTTGCTTTCGGCTTGTCAGACCTCACAAGAATTGAATATAAACCAGATTCGTTTACAACGTATGCTTTCTGCTTTCTTCCGAGCGAATCGGTGAGTCCGATTGAATCGTACTCATCCTTATCAAGCCTTTTAACTACCTCTCCGGCACTGTTTGCTTTCATTTCAAGCACTTGGCAGATATCTTTTAATATCCACCACGGCTCGCCGTCCTTGATAACCGTTCTCACTTTTCCAAACTCTTCATTCTCAAATATTTTTATCTTCTGTTCCATTTCCATTCTCCTTGTCGATCTCTGAAATATACTTTCCAATAGCCTCGATAACATTTATAGTCACGGCATTTCCTGCTTGCTTGTACAGCTGTGCATCGGACATTCCTGTGGCTTTGACCTTGTTGAACTGCTCATCGGTAAAGCCCTGCAGCCGCCAACATTCCAACGGCATAAGCTTTCTGATATATCCGCAGTACACAACCCCGTGTCTGTCGGTAACGGTCAAAGTAAACATCGGCTCGTTGGGAAGTTTAAATCTTCGGCCTTGCTGTCTTGTTTCTGCTTTTGCAGGATCAAGCACGGCTATCGGGTCTGTTATGAGGACAACTCCGGATTTTTCGCCTTTGTGATGACCAATACCGCTGTCCTGCCTTGACGTTATGCACCTCGCAAGCTCTGTAACTTTCGGTTCGGGATTCATATCGATACACATAGCGTAATATCCCTGATTACAGCTTGTTGTAAGGGTATGGGCTATCTCCTTGCCCACTCTTCCACGCCTTGAATTCATATTTGGATATGCAAGGTCGATGCTGTCTCCGGGCAGAGCAATCTGATATCCTGACTTAGTTTTTGATTTTATTGGCAGACCGATTATCTCGTAAAGGCCTGTTTTTCCTCCGAAACCGCCTGCCTGACTTGTAAGGGTTATGCTCAGTCCGTCGGCTGAATATACCCTGTTTCCCTCTCTGCCTGAAATTCTTTTGACAAGAGTTTTTGGATTTGCGTCCGTGAAAGACAGTACTTTTCCGGAACACTTTTCTCTATGAAATCCGATAATATACACTCTTTTTCGGGATTGGGGAACTTCAAAATCTGCGCTGTTAAGCACTTCCCATGCGACATCGTACCCCAGTTCATCCAATGCACCGAGGATGGCAGCAAACGTCCTGCCTTGGTCATGCGATAGCAAACCGGGAACATTTTCAAGGAGCAGATATTTAGGTTTTTTGACGGCGGCAATTCTGGCAATTTCAAAGAAGAGAGTTCCTCGGGTATCGCTGAATCCTTTCCGTTTTCCAGCGATTGAAAAGCTTTGGCAAGGGAATCCTCCGCATATAAGGTCGAGATCGGGCAGCTCGTTTGGGTCGATTTTTCTTGCGTCATCATAAAACACCTCACCTTCTGTATCATACAAAGTTTCATAAGCTTTCTTTGCATACTTATCTATCTCGCAATATCCGACGCACTCAAAGCCGCCCGCTTTTTCAAGTCCTGAGCGAAATCCGCCGATACCTGCAAAGATATCGAAATATTTTATCATTTACCACGTTCCTTTCCTCAATAAAAAAACGGCCAAGCTTTCTTAACTTAACCGTTACATTGACATATTCATTTCTTCGTTTTCTTCAAGATCTTCCGTTTCTGTAATTTCCTCGCACTCAATATTTTCCTCTGTTTGCTTATCAATCTGACTCTGTTCCTGAGCGATTTTATGGAACTTATCCACATCGGGGATAACCCCAAGCGTTCTTCCGTTATCAAATTTACAGTGCAGAGTACCCGCATCGTCCACAAATTGAACTATGCCTTTAGTACCTGGTGGAATCGGACGGGGATCGTTATCCATACTGTCAAGGCATATCCGAGTTCCTTCGGGATATCTCTGCCTGAGCATTTCTACCTTCTTTTCGTTGTAAATCATATTACACCTCACATCGTCATTCCCATATCGGGTTCTTCGGTCATGTCCTCAAACTGATCGCTGTTCATTTCTTCCTCCGTCTGCAAAAACCATTTGTCGGAATTCCAAAAGCTGATATAAATTTCTCCGTCGGGAGTTTTTATCGGTCTTTGCTCCAGACTCTCTCCTGCGCCGTCGCTTAACTGCCCGGTACAATATTCACGGAGATCCTCAAGTTCATCTTCCGTAAGCTGACCGTGAACGTTTGCTGTGACCACTCCCACAAGTTCTCCGTTATGTTCTTCGACCGACATAAATGCGGAAAACACCTTTCGGTCAACAGAATTGCCTCTATCGTACCAATGCATCAGACCTCGCTCTTTTTCTTCGGGCAAATTGAAATCGCTGATAAAATGATTTATCTCCGATTTGTAAGCAGAAGCTTCATAGGAGGAGATTTTTTCGTATTCCTCATCAGACCAACATTCAGGTACTCAGCTGATCTCAAGGGGACAGTAAAATTTCATTTCCTGCAAATGCGTCTGAATATGATTTTCGTACAACAGCTTTGCGTTTGGAATATACTGAACGTATCTAGCGTAGGATGAGCCTTCAGCTTCGATCAGCAGACCATCACCCTGTTCCTCATCGTAGATCAGCAGACAATGATAAATATCATCTCTGTCGCAGTACATCAAATCTGTGTTCTCAGCGATCAGGTCATTGTCCTGCAAGGGATGCCTTTTTAAATTATCAAACTCAGCATGAGAAACTGCTATCGCTTTTTCCACCGCACAGGACTTTGTCTTAAATTCTGCCTCTTTGCGAAGCAGGTTAGTGTTGATTATCAATTTTTCATTCATTGACTTTTCCTCCGTTCGTTTTGTTTCCTTTTTATATAGTACATCTGCCACATGGGTATCACGTCCTTTCTTGAGAAATAAAAAAAGGCCGCTTTGTCGTTTATCACATTTCGTGATATTTGACAAAACAGCCTTCTAAACTTTGTGAATGTTTTTTCATAAAAAAAAGCAAGCCGGGAGCGAAATCTGCTCAAAGCTTGCCGTTTTATTTGACAATATTCATTTGTCGAGGGTTCAAATCCTTCCAGTCGGTGAAAATCATGAAAAAGCATCCATGGTTTTACACTAAAAATTTTCGACTGAAAAGCATGAAAAAAGCCCGTAAATACGGGCTTTTAAGGGTGAGCATCCATTTAGTCTCACCAATATGGTTGCGGGAGCTGGATTTGAACCAACGACCTTCGGGTTATGAGCCCGACGAGCTACCGAACTGCTCCATCCCGCGATATTTTATTGTTTTTTACTGCTCTCTCTTGAGTGCTTATTTATTATATCACAAATGAATGTGAATGTCAATACCTTTTTTGCAATTTTTTTATTTTGACTGAAAACTCTTGACTATTGTATCCAAATCGGGTATAATATATACGTTGTCGGGGTGTGGCGCAGATTGGTAGCGCGCTACCTTGGGGTGGTAGAGGTCGCCTGTTCAAATCAGGTCACTCCGACCAATATGTAAAAACGGCTTTCCGCTATTGTGGAGAGCCGTTTTTTAGTTGTCAAAATATTTTAACACAAAAAAAGCTCCGACAGCAAATCGGAGCTTTTGGCTTTGTATTACATCTTCGCAAGCTTTGCAAATTCTGCTTTCAGTGCAGGATAGATCTCTGTGTAAAGCTTGTAGTATTTCTCATACTCAGGTACTCGCTCTGCTTCAGGCTGCTGTACCTTGTCGGTCTTTACTACTGCCTTACAAGCTTCCGGTACTGATGAGTAAATGCCTGCGCCTGTTGCTGCAAGAAGTGCTACGCCAAGGGCTGGACCTTCTTTCGATGAAGCTGTTTTTACAGGGCAGTTGTAAAGATCTGCGAGCATTGATCTCCACAGCAGTGAGCTTCCGCCGCCTCCGCATGCCATCATGTCGGACACGTTGATATCCATTTCTCTGAATACCTCGACGCAATCCCTAAGGGAATATGATACGCCCTCCATTACCGCTCTCAGCATATCACGCTTTGTGTGCATTGCGGAAAGTCCGAAGAATACTCCTCTTGCGTCAGGGTCAAGATGCGGTGTTCTTTCGCCCATGAGATATGGCAGATAGAGAAGTCTGTTTGCACCAACAGGCACTTTCTCTGCTTCCTTATCCATGAGATAATATTCGTCAACACCCATGCACTTTGCTGTTTCTTTCTCTGCATTGCAGAAATTATCCCTAAACCATTTCAGCGAAAGTCCTGCACCCTGTGTAACACCCATAACGTGCCATGCGTTCGGCACTGCTGCACAGCAGGTGTGAACTCTGCCCTTTGGGTCTATAGAGATAGAAGAAGTGTGTGCGAATACAACGCCTGATGTTCCGATAGTTGTGAACGCCTTACCGTCCTCTGCAACGCCTGTTCCGATAGCCGCAGCGGCATTGTCGCCTGCTCCGCCTACTACTATAGTACCCTCTTTAAGTCCTGTAAGCTCAGCCATTTTCTTTGTGACCTTGCCTGTTACCTCGCATGACTCGTAAACCTTGCCCAGCATTGACATATCAATGCCAAGCGTATCGCAGACTTCCTTTGACCAGCAGCGGTTTGGCACATCAAGAAGCTGCATACCGCTTGCGTCGGAAACCTCTGTTGCATATTCGCCAGTGAGGATAAATCTCAGATAGTCCTTTGGCAGAAGAATGTGTCTGCACTTTTCATATATATCAGGCTCGTTGTTCTTTACCCAAAGGATTTTCGCAGCCGTCCAGCCTGTGAGGGCAGGGTTTGCTGTTATCTTGATGAGCTTTTCTCTGCCTAGCTTTTCGTTCATTTCTTCAACTTCTGCGGCAGTTCTCTGATCGCACCATATTATGGACTTTCTAAGAACGTTGTTGTCCTTGTCGAGCATAACAAGTCCGTGCATCTGACCTGAGATACCAACACCTGCAACGTCCTCTTTATTTACACCGCTTTTGGTCATAACAGCCTTGATAGTGTTTATCATTGCGTTTGCCCAATCAGCAGGGTCTTGCTCTGCATAGCCGTTTTTAGGCTGATACATAGGATATTCAATAGTTACAGAAGAGATAACAGTACCCTTTTCGTCAAAAAGCACCGTCTTAGTGCCGCTTGTGCCGCAGTCTACGCCGATTACATAAGCCATATTTTTTTACTCCTTTATAATATGTATAGTATCATTTGTGCTCATTAAAACGATTACATTAATTATACAATATTTCTCTCTAAAATGCAATACCCATAAAACGTTTTCGCAAAATTTATCTGCACATAAAAAAAGGACGGTGGGGCTACCGTCCTATAAGTTTGTTGAAAGACCTGGCGAACTTGTTGGCGGGACGTCGTGTCTGCGTTATTGGCAGGGTTCGGTCTTATACCGCCATTTTAAGTCTAGTCTGCTTTCTCAAGCACAAAGAATGTGCTGTTGTTTTCGCTTTTCATTTCCTTTATAGCCCAGCCTGCCGCGATCAGACTGTTGAGCTTTTCAACTCGCTGAAATCTGTCCATATCCGGGGCTTTTCCATCATGGGCTTTGTCCTCATTTCTTGAAACATAAAATATCTTTTGCATATATATCCTCTTTCCCTGAGAGTGACAATTGTTCCCCGACTTTTTTACAACTGTCGCATTTTATTGATTACATTATACTACACAAATATGGAGATTTCAAGGAATACCAAAAATTTTAACCTCTTTTTAACGTTTTAGTATTATTCTGATTTTTCATGCTTTTCAGTGCTTATTATATATAACGGCATAGGTAAGGTGTAAAAATGCACGTTTTCAGGGCTGTTTTATGTGCTGATATGTACAAAAACTTATGACGAGTGAGTATTTTTATATGACAGCCCTTGACTTTTTTTTATAAAAGGCTATATAATAATATTATTAATTTATATATTTATAGTCTTTATAAATAATGAAACTAAGAAACTAATTTATATGGAGGGTTTAACAATGGGTAGAGTATATAACTTCAGCGCAGGTCCTGCTGTACTCCCTGAGGAAGTGCTTAAGGAAGCTGCCGATGAAATGCTCGATTATAAGGGCACAGGTATGAGCGTAATGGAGATGAGCCACCGTTCCAAGGCGTTCGATGACATCATCAAGGAAGCTGAAAAGGACATCAGAGATCTTATGGGTATCCCTGATAACTACAAGGTGCTGTTCCTTCAGGGCGGTGCTTCTCAGCAGTTCTCAGCCGTTCCTATGAACCTTATGAAGAACAAGAAAGCGGCTTACATAATCACAGGTCAGTGGGCTAAGAAGGCTTATCAGGAGGCTCAGAAATACGGCGAGGCTGTTGCTGTGGCTTCTTCTGCTGACAAGACTTTCTCTTATATCCCTGACTGTTCAGATCTGGATATCCCAGAGGACGCTGACTATGTTTATATCTGCGAAAACAATACTATCTATGGTACAAAGTACAAGACTCTGCCTAACACAAAGGGTCACACACTTGTTGCAGACGTTTCTTCCTGCTTCCTGTCTGAGCCTGTTGACGTAACAAAGTACGGCGTTATTTACGGCGGCGTTCAGAAGAACGTTGGTCCTGCCGGCGTTGTTATTGCTATCATCAGAGAAGATCTTATCACTGACGATGTTCTCGAGGGAACACCTACAATGCTCAAGTGGAAAACTCAGGCTGACGCTGACTCTCTTTACAATACACCTCCTTGCTATGGCATCTACATCTGCGGCAAGGTATTCAAGTGGATAAAGAAAATGGGCGGTCTTGAGGCTATGAAGGCTCACAACGAGAAGAAGGCTAAGATACTTTATGATTATCTTGACCAGAGCAAGCTCTTCAAGGGCACTGTTGTTCCTGAGGACAGATCTCTTATGAACGTTCCATTCGTAACAGGCGACGCTGAGCTTGACAAGAAGTTCGTTGCTGAGGCTACAGCAGCAGGCTTTGTAAACCTCAAGGGTCACAGAACTGTCGGCGGAATGAGAGCGTCTATCTACAATGCAATGCCTATTGAGGGCGTTGAAAAGCTCGTTGAGTTCATGAAGAAGTTCGAGGCTGAGAATGCTTGATCGTCTTTTAAAGATGATATCTTCAATTGACACTATGCGGCATGACGACTGGCGTGAAAGAATGCAAAGAAAAAACAGTGTGAGGGCTAAGCTTGCAGTTGCGATCTTTGGCATTGTGATAGTCGGTTGCCTGATTGTCAGAGTGATCTCGTAAACCATTTGAAAGAGGTAATTGAAATGTATAATGTTTTAACTCTGAATAAGATCGCTACCTGCGGTACTGATATCTTTGACAAGGCTAAGTACACAGTAAGCGACAATGCTGAAAATCCTACCGCTATAATGGTACGTTCAGCAAAGATGCACGATATGGAGATGCCTGAGAGCCTGCTTGCTATTGCAAGAGCAGGCGCTGGCGTAAACAATATTCCGGTTGAGAAGTGTGCAGAGCAGGGAATCGTTGTATTCAACACACCTGGCGCAAACTCAAACGCTGTTAAGGAGCTTGCTATTTGTGCGCTTCTTCTTTCTTCAAGAAAGATAACAGAGGCTGCTGCATGGGCTGCTTCACTCAAGGGCACTCCTGACGCTCCAAAGACAGTTGAGGGCGGCAAGTCTAAGTTTGCAGGTCCTGAGATACTGGGCAAGACTCTTGGCGTAATCGGTCTTGGTGCTATCGGCGGAAAGATCGCAAACGCAGCCGTTGCACTTGGCATGGACGTTATTGGCTATGACCCATTCCTTTCAGTAAACGCAGCTATCCAGCTTGATCCTGCTGTAAAGGTAACTGCTGATATCAATGATATTTACAAGAACAGTGACTATATCACTATCCATGTTCCTTATACACCTGACACAAAGAACACTATCGACGAGGCTCAGATAGCAATGATGAAGGACGGCGTTCGTCTTATCAACCTTGCAAGAGGCGAGCTTATCAACAGTGCGGCTGTTGTAAAGGCTATCAAGGACGGCAAGGTAGCAAAGTATGTAACAGACTTTGCAGATGATGTTGTTCTTGGCGAGGAGAATGTTATCGTTCTTCCACACCTTGGCGCTTCCACACCTGAGTCAGAGGACAACTGCGCAACAATGGCGGCTCACGAGCTTATCGACTATATCGAGAAGGGAACTATCAAGAATTCTGTAAACTTCCCTAATGCAGAGCTTGCTAAAACAGGCGACCACCTTGTTTGCGTGCTTCACAAGAACGTTCCTGCACTTATCGCACAGATCACATCTGTTGTATCTGACAAGGGCGCAAATATCGAGAACCTTGTAAACAAGTCTAAGAAAGACTGGGCTTACACAATGCTCGATGTTACAGGCGACGTTGACGCTGACGCTTTCAAGTCTATCGAGGGCGTTGTTGGCGTAAGAGTTCTTTAATTGTTGATAAAAGAAATTTTATATGCAGCAATGAGGCTGCCCACGGACGAACTGCGTCTTGGGCAGCCTTTTTTGATACAAAAAAGCTATAATTTAAGTGAAAAATGGAGGATTTTAAAATGGACAAACTTATAACAGCAATTTTATTTATCGGAATACCAATGGCACTGACTCAGCTTATTTACAGGATAATTGACCACAAGGGTAACAAGACCGCAAGGCTTGCTGAGCGTTTTCCTGTGCTTGTGAAAAGAAAGTTTCTTGTGCAGATAGGCGGAGCAATGGCGTTCGTTATCGTGTTCGGGCTTATCTCGCTTCTGCTTGACCTGCCTATCAAGGTGTTTTTCATTGTGTGCGGAGTTGTAGTGGGTGTGATAAACGGAATGGCGGTCACGCTTATGTATAGAGATTGATCAGTTGCAACGTGGCAACTGGGGCAAAATAAAAAGCTGTCAGCATTTTTTGCCGACAGCTTTTTATGTATGCTTATTTCTTTCTGAAGACCACAAGCTTGCTGATGACATAGTTAAGTATCAGCACAACAACGTTTGCCACTATCTTTGTTACCCAATAGTTGAAGCTGAGAAGTGAGTAGCCGAGCCACATCATGAACATTTCTACGAGAAGAGTGAATATCCTGCCGCCGTAAAATGAAGCCGCTTCGGAGATTATCGCCTTTTTGCCCTCTGCTTCAGACTCGAATACCCATATTCTGTTGGTTATGTATGCGAATGTTACTGCACATATCCATGATATGACGGTGCTTGTGGTGGAAACACCGCCCTTGCCTATGCCTGCCTGCTCCAAAAGTACTTTTGAGATGCCTGCGGTCACAAAGCTCACTGCGGTGGTGAGTACGCCGAAAAACAGATACAAAAGCATTTCTTTGTTTTTGACGTAAAAGGGTCTGAACCAACCGAATATCTTCCAGTCCATTATTTTGTCGAAAATGTCCTTATCTTTCTTTGCCATTTCTGTTATCTCCTTTTGTGCATATGAATATTATGAACACAAAGAATATTATAACTCTTTTACATCGTTTTTTCAATAATACTGTTGCAATTGGTTAAAAAATATGTTATGATAACTATATGTAGTCAGTTTTCATGACTGCCTTTAGTGCTATTTTTATAACTAGGGCAGCAAATTTATATTCTGACCTGAAAGGATAATTTTATTTTATGAAAGTTGTTATCATCGCTGTGCTTCTTATGCTGTCTGCTATTTGTTCTGCAACGGAGACAGCGTTTTCTTCATGCAACAGGATAAGGCTAAAAAAACTTGCAGACGACGGAAACAAGTCTGCAAAGAAGGCAATGAACATATGCGATAATTTTGACAAGGCACTCACTGCTATACTTGTTGGAAACAACGTGGTGAACATTTCTTCATCTTCTATTGCAACGGTGCTTTTTACGGAGAAGTTCGGCAAGGGAAGCGTGGGTCTGGCTACTGTAGTCATGACGGTGCTTGTGCTTATTTTTGGTGAGATCTTGCCTAAGAGCCTTGCAAAGGAAAATTCTGAGCGGTTTTCTATTCTTATGGCGGCTCCGCTTTCCGCATTCATGTTCATTATCACACCTATAACGGCTATCTTTATGGGCATAAAAAGCGGCGTTTCAAAGATTGTGGGCAACAAGAACAGCGAGCCGTCTGTTACTGAGGAAGAGCTTAAATATATCATAGACGAGATTCAGGACGAGGGCGTACTTGAAGAGCAGGAGTCGGAGCTTGTGCGTTCGGCACTTGATTTTGACGAGATAACCATAAGCGAGATACTTGTGCCTAGAGTAAATATCGAGGGCGTTGAGCTTCATGAGGATATGGAGAGCATAAAAAAACGCTTTGTGCAGACAAAGTTTTCAAGGCTTCCTGTGTATGACAAGGATATAGACCACATTGTGGGTCTTATCCACCAGGCTGACTTTTTTGAAATGTATCTGAAGGGCAAGACGGACATAAGCCTTATAATGAACAAGCCACTTTACATAACTGAAAACCGCAAGATATCTGAGATCTTGAAGCAGATGCAGCGTAAAAAGGTGCATATGGCGGTGGTGCTCGACCAATACGGCGGCACTGAGGGCATTTGTACTCTTGAGGATATCATAGAGGAGCTTGTGGGCGAGATCTATGATGAAAGCGACGAGGAGGATACCTCCCTTGTGAAAATAAGCGACGGTGTTTATGAGGCGTCGGCGGAGCTTTCGGTATCGGATTTTCTTGACAGGATAGGACTGCCGGAGGACACTATCGAAACCGAAAGAACATCTCTCGGTGGCTGGATAATGGATATGCTTGACAGACTTCCTGAGCAGAATGAAGTTATAAGCTGTCCGCCTTTTGAGATGACAGTGAAAATGGAGGACGAGCAGAAAATAGACAGGATACGCTTCAAGATATCTGAGGAGGAGCTTGAAAGCAAGAAGGCGGAGGAAGAAAATGCCTAAGCAGATAAAGAAAGAGCAGATAAAAAAGTCAGAGCTTTTATACAGAAAATGGTCTGTTGCAGGGCTTGCGGCAGCGACTGTGTTCATGGGGTGTATGGCTGGGCTTATGAGCATGATAGTGAAAACCGAGGGGGCAAAGGTGCCAACGATAGTGCTTTTTGCGGCGTTCATTATCTACACGGCAGTGTCGGTGGTATGTGCGGTGCTTGGAGTGAAAAGCTATGTAAAGGACGACTGCGGAGTGTGTCTTTTTCAGGGTATAGTGCATATTTACAGCGTTATAGCCTGCGTAATGAATGTGAGAATGGCATTTATAATACTGTTCTCAGCGTTAGGCTCGCAATCGGGGGTAGATACCCTTATAGGAAGCCAATCGCAGAACGAATTTATACAAAGTCAGTATGCAAGCTGGATATGTCTTGCTGTTGCTACTCTGTTCTCAGTGATACTTGGTATTTTGGCGGTAGTATGGCTTGTGAAAAATAAAAAGAACTGATAAATCGGCTTTGCGTAGGGGCGACCTTGGGTCGCCCGTTATTTCGTATGTTTCACAGCATACAGGTCTTAGAAAATCATATAGTAAGGAAGAAGAAAAATAATGTTTTTGCTTATACTTGTAGTTGTATGCTACACAATATGTTCCCTTAGTGACAAGTACGCTGTTTCAACGGCAAAATTCAACGGCGATGAGCTTGGATTCTTAATGGCGGCGGCAACGGCTGTTTTCATGGCTTGCTGTCTGCCTTTCCTCGACAGGACTATCACCTTTAGCTGGCAATCCTTTGCAGCGATAGGTCTGCTGTGCTTGTCGAAGATCCTTGAATTTAAGCTTTCGGCTATTATCCTTGATGAAATATCAGCCTTTGAGCTTAAGGCTTGGCTTGGTATCACCCTTTTCATGTCCTATGCAACGGATATTTTTCTTGGTGAAAAGCCGAGCATTTTCAAGTTTCTTTTTATCGTGCTTACTGTTGCAGGACTTGTTTTTATCGCAAAATCAGGCAGAACGGACAGCGGAAATATAAATTACCGCAGGATAGTTGTTCCTCTGGTGTTCTATCTTTTGGCAAGATACGGCTACGGCATAGTTGTAAGAGCGTCGGAGAATTACATATCCTCGACCATGGCGCTGTTCTTTGCGCTTATACTTATGGCTATCATACTTCTGCCAAGGGCGAAGCCTTTGGAGATATTCAAGAAAAATCAAAAGGGCGCATGGGTGGTCGTGCTTACAAAGATTCCGAATGTGGCAGGTCTGCTTGCGGAGAACGCTGTTATTGCTGTGAGCCTTGCGAGTGCGTCATTTATCCAGCCTATGATACTGTGTTCGCTGTTTATTATAGCGCTCATAAGAAAAGAGCCTATCACAAAGCTGAGATTTATCGGTAGCGTTATTTGTATGGCGGGCATAATAGGATTTCAAATATGTTAAAAAAACGTCGGACGTTTTCAAATTCGTCCGACGTTTTGTTGTCTGAAAGTTTACAGAAAGAAAGTGAGCGACCAGAGGTCGCCCCAACATCTTGATGTTATGTTTATCTTTCGGTATTGTACATTGCGGCAAACCAGTAATCTTCTTCAAGATAGCTTGTGTCTTTCTTGCCCCATGTAATTTTTATTTTCACAAGACAGCCGTCAATATCCTCTTTTGGAAGCTCCAGCTTTTTGGACTCCTTGGCAAGCACCTTTCCGTCATAGCTGTAGACAGTGTAAAGCACGTCACCGAGCCTGTCCCCTGTGGCTTCTACGGACATAGGGGTTTTAAGGGTAACATTGCCGTCCTTATCTACATCCGCCTTTACATTAAATGACGGTACAGAGGAGAGCAGATCTTCAAAGCTCTTTTCAGCGGAAAGGCTCTCGCTCTTGCCATTGCAGTATCGTGTCTTTTCAGTGCCGGGAAGCTCATATTTGCTTCCGTCACAGGTCAGCACAACTGAACCTTTCTCCACCTTTGGAGTTATATTTATCACAAGGGCGCAAGCCAAAAAGATAATAGCGGTAAGCAGGCCTACAAGTATTTTCCTTTTCATTATTATCACCAATGCTATTATAGCACCTTTTGGAATAATAATCAAGGGTAGTGTTTGAAAATGAGATCAAGCAAATGTAGTGCTACAATAGATATTGGACAAAATTAAGAAAAAAGAAAAGAGAGATAGACAAAAATCTGATAAAATAAAGTTACCACACCAAATTCAAATCAGAAAGGAAGCC
>NZ_QTYG01000049.1:0-16562 GCF_003462045.1 Ruminococcus sp. AM31-15AC
AGCGTCCCTTTGGGGATGCACAGCTCATCTGCTGCTGCCTTGGTGCCAATCTCCTTTGCGAGCTTTATTGCCTGCTTTTTAAACTCTTCATCATATTGTTTTCCTGTTCCCATTGATGACACACTCCTTTGTTTTTATTATACTTTGATTGTTTTGTATGTGTCAAGTTTTATTATACAGGATTATATTGAGAGCGAACCTAACAGGGATAATGAACAGTATCAGAATTTTATCAAGAATAGTTTTAAGCCTTTCATGACAGATTGGAAATATACTTCATTCATTAATAATGATATGACAACGTTTAAAGACTTATCAAATGCACTTGATTTGGAGCATAATCGCATACTGTATACAGAATTTGAGCTGTTTACGGAGGAAAATACATACTATGCAGTAACATCAGGACACAATGTAAATGAAAATTCCATTGAGAATAATGCTGATTTAAAAAAGTGCATAGAGGACAACGCTATTGATTGCAATAATGTGTATGTAATCTATAGAAATTTCAGCTTAGGCTCTGAAAATGCGACTTGCGTGACGAACGCAAGTGATAATAAAATCGACATTATCCGTAATAATCGTAGCCTTATCGGTTATCATGCTGATTTGGTAAATGTTGATAGTGCAATTATTGATTTGAGAAATGAAAATTTCAGAAATCTTAACGATGAACGAGGAGTCAGAATATAATGAGAGTATCAAAAACGAAAAAATATGCGTTTTCTGTATTCATAACACTGCTTATAAGCACAATGTCATTGAGCATACTTGCATTTGCGGCTGACCCTCGTACACTTCTGCCTGAAGTGCAGGAGATAATCGTCAAGAAAACTTGGCACGGAGAAATGGTACAGAATGTTGAGTATACGTTGCTGAAATGGCTTGCATATGTTGTGGATTACATTTCAGAAGCTGTGGATCAGGTGCTGAATTTTAATCTTTACAACGTTATAAAAGACGTATTTAACATAGATACTATTATATACCCTATAGCGTGGGCGTTGGCAGGAATGACAGTGGTGCTTATAGGAATACTTATCATCGTCAATGCAGATAAGATACACATAACAGACTATGTACGAAATATCTTGACGTCACTGTTTTTCCTTATCGCATTGCCGATACTCGTTTCATCATTTAGTGACCTTAAAACTGTGGGTGTGCAGTTTGCAAAGGATAATACAACAAAAGATACTGCAACAAATAGGACGATAGGTGAGTATATTCTCGCAAGCAATATTTACAACGTGAATAGCAGCATAAATCAAAATAAATTGGTAAAACAAAGTCAAGTATCGTCATTTGGTGTAAATCCTAACACTGTGTACTCAATGAATATTAATCTAGGTTTAGATCCTTCAAAAACGCAATATAGGACAGTTACAACAGCAGACCATTATGATGTGACTCCTACATACAGATTTGATGATTTGACCTTTGAGCATAAACTTGAACTGTTAGACCTTGTCGATGACTATGCTTTTTGGCAACAGCGTGTCGCATGGGCGCAGGCTAACGCTGGAGTACAAGACAATTCTGATACGGAAGAAGATGATGATAACGCATATAAAATAACAATAACACGAGGAGAGGGAGATAACAGACATTCAACAGATTATTACGTTATAACCTCACAAGCTCCATATTATCAATCTTCATTTGAATGTTACTTAATTCGTGAAGCAGCGGAAAATGCTGCCCACGAACTTCAAAATCGTGGCATAAATATACAAGCTAGTCAAGTGGCTTCCATGATAATGTATTGCGAAGACTCCGATACTTTTGAGGAAGCTATAAACAGGTTGAGTAAAGGCGCATTTAGAGAGTTAGACTTCTACGGAAACACAATGAGTGCTATTCAAATACTTAACATTTCCAATATCGAAGATTTTGCGGATAATGGATTTGAACATCATAGTGGCGGTAGTTTTGAACAATTAAAAGAAGCGTCCGATTTTAGTGACGGAGATATGTCAGCACAGTTTGATAAAATGTGGCAATATGTTTCTGTCGGTCACTTAACGGAAAAAAATCACTTCTATCGTGTTAATTTTCTATGGGGGCTTTTCATGCTTATAATGACAGCAGTGTGTCTTATCTTTGCAGGACTGAAGCTTGCGTCCTTGTTGTACGACATAATGTTTGCACAGATAGTAGCACCAATAGTTGTGGCAACAGATATGGGTGGCGCAGGACGGCTAAAAAAGGTCATACTGAATTTGCTTAACTGTTTTCTATCCGTGATAATAGTTGTCCTTGATTTACGTTTGTATATACTTATACTCACAGAAATTCAGGACTCATCACTGTTATCAAACCCAATAGCTGTTATTTTCATAACAGTTGCAGGCTGTAAATTTGTAATTGACGGACCTGACCTTGTGGTACATCTTCTTGGTATTGACGCAGGCGTTAAGTCAGGCGTATCAACTATTATGGGTCTGCGTTCCGCAGGACAGATAGCTTCAGGCGCAGGACACACTCTAGGTCATATAGCAGGCAAGGGAATTTCAAAAGCAGGCGGTGCAGTTGCAGGCAGTATCGGTGGAGCTATTTCAGGTGGCATTAATGGTGCGAAAGCTTCAATGGCAAATACTAAAAATAGTGACAATAAAGCCGAAAAAGGAATGCGTGGTGCTGTCGGTGCTGTTGGCGGAGCTGTCGCAGGCGGTGTCAGCGGTATGGTAGGCGGCTTTGGAAGTAATAATGGCGTTATGGGCGCAGCTGCTAATGGCACAGCCGTAGGCGGTAAAGCAGGAGAAGTTGCTAACAAACCTATCGGAGAAGTGGCTAAAAGTGCAGGACAAAATTTATCAGGCAAGGCAATGGGAATGGGTGAAAAACTTGGTGTAGGTACAAGTGGTAAGGACGGAAAAGACGGCACAAACGGAATAGACGGACTTAATGGTAAAGACGGCTTGCAAGGTGAAAATGGCAAACAGGGTGAGCAAGGTGAAAGCGGTGAATTTTCGTCAAACATCGATAATAGTTCATCTGAAAATGCTGTGGCGCAAGGCTCTTTTGGCTCGGACAGCACTAACGCAGGCATGGATGGCTCACAGACAGCTAGTGCAGTTACACCACCTAGCATTAGCACTTCGGGTGGAAGCTTTGGCACGGATACAAGTGCTTTATCAGCACAAGCTGTTAATTCAGGTAGCTATAATAATCAAACATTTGCAGATAGACAGTATCATGCAGAGAGCAATACAACAAGCTATGCAGATACAGCTATGGCAACAGAAAAAACACAGCCTACATTTGCTGAGAAAGCAATGCGTGATGAAAATAAAAGAAAATAAATCGGGGCAGGCGTAATGCTTGCCCTTTGTAACTTAGAAAGGGGAAGAGTAAATGAATGATGATATAAGGGCAGGCTTAGTGCCGAAAACCACAAAATCAAAGGTCATGTTGACAAAACATCTGACAAAGTATCGTTTTTTTGGCATAATAGCTGTTTTCTTTTCTTCAATGTTCATAGGAATGGCGTTTGGCTCGTTGAGATATGTATTTGTGGTGTTCTGTTTAGTCATATTTATGATATGTACGGCAGGCTCTCCCTCAGACCCTCGCAAGAGCTTTGGAGGAAGCTTGCTTGACTTTCTGAGGTTTTTTGCTCAGAAAAAAACATACTACGGCTCAGGAAATGTGGATTGTGCTGATTATCTGAAAAAGGAGGAGGACAAGCGTGAAGCTAAGAAAAGAAAAAAGGAAAAATAAGCGTGTAAAAATGAATGCAAAGAATTGCCTTTGTACATACTTAAATTTCAATTCATTCCGCTTGACAGAGCAGGATCTAGCAACAGTTGGCGGTGGAAGGACAAATCTTGCGGCTAACTATGTGTTCAGGTTAAAGCATAATAACATCGGAAAGTATATGTCTGTTGTGGCTATTTACGGCATTGATATCATGCACTATTCCAATGACGATAAAATATCAGCGTTTAATGCTTTCGGTAGTGCAACTCAGCTTTTGGACTTGCCTCATAAATACATTTTCAGTCACAAGAAACCTGACCTTTCAAGGCAACGTGAGTTCTTGGAATACAAAAAAACGCAAACACAGCACCCATTTACAAGGGCAATGCTCGATAAGAAGCTTCGACAAATAGATGAACTGGAGAGAACTCACCGCAGTAATCTTGCATATATGTTTGTTTATGCAAACGATATTGATACGCTTTATGCAGCGGTAGAGCAATACTGCAATGCGTTTTCTGATACATCTATGGCTCTGTGCAATTTTGACACAACAATAAGCTTTATGAGAACGCTTTTAAGCTTTTCGGACTGTGAAAATCGTGATATTGATTATCAAAATATCAATGCTTATGTTCTGCCCGACACAGTAAAATTCGGTCAGAATTATTTTAAGGTGAACAACACATATGTGACATCAGTTGTCATAAAAAGTTTTCCTGCATTGCTTGCTCCACTTGCTTTAACACGGCTTGTATCACAGAAATATAGTGACATAGTATCTATGTGGGACGTGTGTACCGCTGCTCGTGATGATGTTCAGGAACAGTTGAAGCAATCAATGGACGAGCTTAACTCTCGTTGGGCAATTAGGCTCGGCATGGCTGATAACATTGATACTCAGACAGAACTTGCAAAGATACAAGAGATATATAATTCAGTAGTGAATGGTGCTGAAAACATGGTGTATATGACACTGCGTTTTTATATCTTCAATAAAGACCTGTCAGCATTGAAAAAGCGTGTTGCAGTAGTGCAGAAAGAGTTGGATACAAACAATGGACTACGTTCTTACGTCCCTGAAAATCAGATGTTTACCGAGTTTACAAGACTTATTGTTGAGGGCAATAATATTCAAACGCCAATGCCTATCTATGATACATACGCAAAAGAATTTCCGTTTTATTATCAGGAACACATTGATGATAATGGATTGTTTATGGGCTACACACAGACAAACGGACTTGTCTTTCTTGACTCGTTTCTGCGTAACAGATACCGCTCGTCATATGATATGATACTTTGTGGAGTGAAGGGCGGTGGTAAGTCTGTAACGCTTAAGTCAATGGTGCAAAATCAGCTTATAATCGGCAACAAAGTTTTCGCTATTGATATTGAGGGTGAGTATAAGGACCTTGCTATGATGTATGACGGTCAGGTCATTACAATGGATAGACGTGCCTTTATAAACCCTCTGCAGATAAGGACAGTTATCGATTGTCAAATTGAAAACAAGCTTGATGAAGAAGAAAACGATGATGATACACAGCAACAGCTCCTCTCCAAAGAAAGTGCTATCGAAACAAATTTTATATCTGAAATATCACGAATATGCACTTTCATGTATCAATACGTTCCGACAATGACCTATGATGTTATGACAGCTTTTAGAACTGCCCTTGTAGAAACTTATCAAAAAAAGGGTATAACAAAGTACACTGATGTAAACTCTCTTTCGCCAGAAAACTTTCCGATATTTTCTGACGTTGTTGATGTTATAACGTCAAAGATCTCTTCGGGAACGCTCTCAGCAGACGAGATAACTTTGTATAAAACATTGCTTATGTACGTGAAAGAATTATCTGTTTCGGGTGCATATGGAACAATGTTTGATTCGCATACAAACATTGAGATAAACAATTCAAATCTTATAGTATTTAATGTGAAAGCATTGTCGGAAATGGACGAGAGTGTGTATAACGCACAGCTTTTCAATATACTCTCGTTGATGTGGTCTGAGGTTTGCAAGAACGTTGCTCATAACAATAACCTTGTAAATCTTCTTGACCGCCGCAGAGTTATCTGCCTTATCGATGAAGCTCATCGTTTCATCAATACCAAAAACACATTGTGTACTGATTTTATCCTTAAACTTGAGCGTCGCTCAAGAAAATATGATGCAGGACTTTGGTATGCAACACAATCAATTCTTGACTTTATGCCGTCCGACACTGGTGAGAGTGTGGATACAGTTAAGAAGATATTTCAGCTCGTGCAGTATAAATTCTTGCTCAAGCAATCATCTGATAGTATTGAAATTCTTCATAACATTTTCGGTCAGTTTACTATGTCTGAGTTATATGCAACGGACAATTTTGAAGCAGGAGAAATGTTGCTGTCACTAGGCTCAGGCAAGAACAAAATACACTGTAAGAACGCTGCTACAGAGTGTGACCTTATGTACATAGGTAACTCTCAGGACAGGGACGAGATAGTAGACAGCATATTCAATCGAATGTATCTTCTTAATTGGAGTCCTCAAAATCTTGCTGATGAAATGTATCGTTCTGAGCAAAAAACGCAAGAATTTATCGAAACGTTCACAAGGGAAGTCATTGAATATTTCGGCTTTAAACTGACAGATAGCGAGTATCTTTATTTGACAGTAAACAGGCTAGTAAAAAACCTCGCAAAGCGTTTTGGTGACAAGTACAACGTGAGAAAGTGGTGAGTACAGTATGGATAAGATTAAGCGAAACAACGCCATTTATATAGCATTTCTGAGCATTTCAATAGCTATTATGGCAGTTATTATAATCATACCTATGGTGCAATCTATGCGCTATGTGCGCCATACTGTAGACTACAACAGCATAGTTGCAATGGGTAGTTATCATATAAAAATATCAAATGCAACGTATCTTAAAGATAAAAAAGAGCTTTACTTTGCATTGTCGGCAAAAGAGGAAAGCAACTATTCAGGTAGCATAAGTTCAAAGCCTGAGATAAGCAACTACACGCTGAGATACTATGATGACAATGGCAAATATCATACAGAAGATATGCTGAAAAAGTATACTGTTTCACAGAAAAATGACCTTACAGAGATAATAACAGTATCCGATATTCCTTCAGGATATGACTACGTTTACCTTGAGTTAAAGTGTACGATCGCTGCCTATGACGATCCGGACACAGTGGACGAATTTGGTGATGTAATAAAGGGGCAACACCATGATGAGATAGTCAAAGAACAGTATTTTATGTTTGACAAAAAGGACGTCAGAGTGATAGACAGCAAGGACGATAATCAGGACGATATGAGCATTGTTATTGAAGAACAGACAGATAGTACATCTGAAAAAATTACAACTACAGAAGCCAAAAAGGATATTAAATCAGATTTGAAAAACGATAAAAAAGAGGATAAGCGCAGTGAAAATTCATCAACCACAGATAGTATATCAGAGAGCAAGTCTGACAAAAAGAAAACTGAAAAGGTCACAACATCTACAGTGACATCGACTAAAAAAGTTAACGTAAATCCACAAGAAAATCACGATTGGCAGGACACACAAGCACAGCCAAGTGGCGGTAACGATAACTATCATAATGACAATACATATACTGAAACACAGCCATACTATCATGATGAGCCTGCACAGACAGAGCCACCATATCAACCGCCTGCAACAACTACAACAGCGGTCATAAAAGCACGTTCTTTAAAGATAGAAACAATCTATGAGTACAATGATGTTAAGATAAACGTAGGTTCAACGGCACAGCTTAAAGCAGTTGTAGGTCCGTCAAATGCTGTGAATAAATCAGTGATTTGGCAAAGTAACAGACCTGATATTGCGGAGGTAGACAGCAACGGAAATGTGCATGGAATAAGCAGTGGAAAGGCTATAATAACTGTCCGTGTTGCAGACAACAGTGCCATAACAGCAAGCTGTATGGTGACAGTAAATTAAAGGAGAAATACAATGAATGACGAATATATTTATCAGTATCCTGCGCCTGAGTACATGGAAAACTTCAAAGAAATGGTAGCACAACGAACAACAAATACCAATGGCGCACGAAAGAAAGTTATCGTGTGCTTTGGCATTAGCATGGCTTTTTTAGTCCTTTACTGTCTGCCGTTTCTGAATTTTATCGACACATATTTATTACTTGTTGCAGTGATTTTTTTATGCGCAACAGTGATACTTCTTAAAGGGATAACAAAGAAAATAGGCACTCATAATCTCATGATACAAGCTACAGAGAATGACATGGTGCTGACGTATTATTCTGTCGGGGCAACGCCTAAAAAGGTATTGACCGTGCGTTATGAAGATATAATCGAGTGTCAGTTTTTCGATAAATCTTATACAAAAATACAGATAACTTTTAAGAAAAATAAGCACTCATATCTTAAATCTTATAGTCAGACAGGAGAAGAAGTGAGCAATCTAGTTGACACTATGGTTTCATTTGAACTCAATCCATATTCCTATGAACAAGGCTTTTTTATGTACATAGTACCTGATTATTTCAATATAAAAAAATATGCTCTGACAGATAAAATTCTTAAAAAATATGGCAACATAAATGAATATTTCACTCGCTTGTCTGAGAGTGAAGAAGTTGAATAAGGTGGTGTAAAAAATTATGCCAGATATTCGTTTGTCTAGTGATTTGATGAGTAAAGTCGATAAAATTGCGGCTGAAAAAGAAATGTCACGAAACAAATTAGTCAACAAAATAATTGAAAAATACGTTGAAGCAAGTGACAGCTTTGTATCTGATATTCTTCCTGATGTTGTCCGCAGTATTGTCAAAGATGAGATAAAGAAACTTGACGATACTTCAACAGAAGTAATAAAGGATATGTATGTAACTATCATAAAGCTTAGAAAAATAACTGAAACACTAGAAACTTTCATGCTTCCAGAATACAATGAAGTGGACTATGATACGTTAAAAACTAACGAACTTTTGACTCTTATTGAGCTGTCTGAAAAGCAAAAAAAGCGTTGATTTTTGAACAAAAATCTTCATGCTTTTTTAGATAACAAATATTGCAAGGAAATTTTAAGGGGAAAACGCTATTTAAGTTATTTAACTTTGCTGATTTTAAGCTGAAATTTCTTATTTAAGTTAAATAGTCTATCCTATAATGTGGAAATTTTCAAGTGAAAAAATTATTTAAGTTATTTAATTTGTCAGAAAAAGGGGTATTTAAGTTATTTAACATTGCTCCAAAAGAGGTATTTAAGTTATTTAACTTTCTGAATAAGTAGCCCCATTTAAAGTTCACCTAAAGCTCGGTACTACCGAGCTTTCACACAGGGAGTGTACCCACTCCCTTTATGCTCCTTGAGGTTATTCGTTCATGTTCTGAGCAAAATTCATTCATTCAAGTTCTCCTGAAAATCAATAGTTGGAGGTGCAAGTTCAATGCCAAAAAAATTAAAAACATTCTCGTTTTCTGATACCGCTGAGAGAAATCTCAGCTTGCTTATGAGTGACCTTGAAATACATTCAGCGAGTGAATGTATAAGATACTTGATAGACGCAGAGTGCGTTCGCCGTGGGCTTATAAAAAAGGACGCAATGTCTGAAAACTTTGGTGCAGGAAAAGGTGACAGGTCAAATGCAAACTCAGTAAAAGACAAAGACGATCTATTGAGAGAAATACAAATGGTCAGCATTCAAATGGCAAAGTACAATAATCGTATTGAGGATATATACAAGATGTGTTATGAGGTCCGTGACGGAGTTAATTCTCAATGCAATTTCATGGACGCTCCTTTCACGTCTGCGGATACTATGGTTGAGGGCGCAGCGGTGAGCAAAGCAGTGCAAGGCTCATGCGAAACTTACGAAGCAAGAATGCGACGTTTGTCCGTGGACAAAGCAAACCGCCGCTAACGGCGGCGTATCTAAAAAAGAAGAAAAAGGGGTGATACATTGAAAAAGAAGCACACAACGCCTGCGGTAGTTTTTCATCTTGATATGATACAGCCTACGAGTAAGAAGTGGGTAATAGCCAAAGGATTTGACGGAATGTCTTATATGAACAGGGACGGAAAATTTCTTCCGAAAAAAGAGAAAACATTTAAGTCGCAGGCAACAGTAAATAAAGACTATATTGATTACATGAATAAGAATGGCGTCTTTGATACGAACTACTCAATGCTCACAGAAAAACAAATGGATACTTACAGAGATTATGAGCGTCAGAGTAAATCTGAGGGTTGTCCGAAATATGTGGGCTATCTGTCATTCGATAATCAGTTTCTAGTCGACAATGGTCTGATGATAGGTGAAGTGCTTGACCGAGCAAAGCTTATGGATATCGCAAGAAAAGGAATCAATTCCTTGATTGACAAAAGCAACAAGCTAAAAAATGAAAACACTTATTGGTATGCGGCTATTCATGAGGATACAGACAATATCCATGTTCATTATACTTTGCTTGAATATCACCGCCTAGAGGATAGAACAGTAACATACAAAGGTAAAGGGCAGGACCTTTTAGAGCAGGACGCATTTAAGAAAATGAAGTCTACAGTTGCTAATGAAATTATGACAAAAAAGCTGACACCTGAGCTTACGGCTTTCAAGCGTAAAAATCTCATACCTGAGTTTTCTTCTTCCATAGTAGCGTCCAAAGAAATGATAGAACTGTTGAAGCTCCTTCCACCAAAACCACCGCATTCAGCGTGGCAATATGATAATGTGAAAGTTCGTCCGTATCAGCGCAGGATAGATATGTGTGTTGATAAAATTATTAGCTGTAACGAAAAGCTTCAGGCAGAGTTTGATGAATACGTTGAAAAGCTGAAAATGGCAGACGAACAGTACAAAAGATTTTATGGCGAAAACTCTGATTATTTTGAATACTCAAATAATCAGCTTGACGATTTTTATAACCGAGCAGGAAACAAGCTCCTGCAGGAACTTGCAAAATTGCAATATAGACTTGATAAAAATTATGTCAAAGAAAGTGACTTTACAGAAATGGAAAAAGCCGTATCTAAAAAAGAAGAAAAAATGGCATACAAGGAGTTCAAAGAACATCTGAGTAAAAATGAATTGCTTCAGGCTCAGAGCTGCCTGAAAAAGCATAGCAGATCGAACGATACATTTGCTTATCAGCTTGGAAAGCTTTTGCTTGATAACTATGATGATGAAGAAAACATTGATAATGGAATAAAGATACTCAGCAAGATCGCAGAGAAAAAAGACAGTCGCTGTTATGATAAAGCAAACTACCGATTGGGTAAATATTATGAAGATATAGGCAACACCGAAAAGGCAGAGGTACACTTGCTTCGCTCGGCAGAGGATAACAACGTGTATGCGATGTACAAGCTAGGAAAAGCGTATCTAAAAAAGAATAAAGAAACAAGCAACAAGGACGATTTGAAAAAGGCGGAACATTGGCTGAAAAAAGCGGCTGACTTCGATGACCCATATGCACAGTGTTCATATGGTATGCTTTGCTTCAAGACAGAACGTCGTGACAAGGGATTATATTATCTCGAAAAATCAGCGGCTAAAGGAAATGAATTTGCAAAAATGATAATTCAGACTACAGTAAATCGTGAAGAAGCAAGGCTGAGAAAGCAAAACAACAAGAGAAAATTCCGCAGTTTCAGCGCACAGCAAGCTTTGGTTCGTTCTAAACGAGCCATGAATGTATGTTGGCATTCGGTTAAGTCACTCATGAGCGAGTATGACTATCACATCAAGAAGTTGCAGGAAGAATATGACTATGAAAATAATATTGTAAATGAAATGGACGGCTATAGCTATTCAATAGATTAGGAGAAATACAATGAACAATGATTTTGATGAACTGAATAAAAGCAGAATAAAGGTACGGCTTTTAAAGGCGTTTGGTTTTGGTGGTCTGATATATGTTGTAATAAACTTGTGCCTGAATTATTTTCACCTATCCCTGACGTTCATAAATGCAAAGCATAAAGGTATAACAGCGGTGGAATATTTCCGCTTGAAGTGGACGTATTTTATTACAACAGATAATTTTCCGTTACCAATGGTAATTATGATATCATTTTTCATAGGCATAATGCTTGCGCTGCGTTCTGAAACACATTGGCGTATCAAAAATGAAAACAAAACTATAAAGGGCAAGCAGCGTTTTATGAATACTAAAGAAATGGAAAAAGTTTTATATTCGTTTGATTGTGATAAAATGAAGTCGGCTAAAAAGTCAGGAATCATCATTGCAAAGGAAAACGGAAAGTTCTACATAGACGCTGAAACGATACACAGCTTAATTATTGGTACAACTCGTTCAGGTAAAGGTCAGACATTTGTTATGCCTATGATTAGGCACATCGCAATGTCACAGGCTAAACACTCTATGGTAATAAATGACCCTAAAGGTGAGATAGCTGAAAACTGCACGGCTATGCTGAGGGAAAACGGCTATAAAGTAGTGTTTCTAAATCTGCGTGATACAAATATGTCATCGTTATGGAATCCGCTTCAAAAAGCCATTGATGAATACAAAAAGGCAAGAGATAATAATGAGGACCTCGACAAAACTATAGACGAAGTGCAATCGTTAGCAACGGTCTTCACAGCCGATGAACAATCTCAGCCGATTTGGCCTGAATCGGCTAAATCGCTTTTAGTTGCGATGATTTTATATTTGCTTGAAAAGGGATATGACGATGGCAATCTAGCTAATGTTTCCATGTATTCAATATACAATCTATTCGTTGAGTTCGGAACGGAAAATGAGGTGCAGATAGTCAATGGCGAGAAGCGAAATGTGAATGCTCTTGATAGCCTTTTTAAATCACTGCCTCGTGGCTCTGCGGCAAAAGCGGCTTATGCAACGTCCCGATTTGCAGAGGGTGACTGCCGTGCAAGTATTTTTACCACGCTCTCATCAGATATATCCATATTCGGCTCTGACAGTGGAATATCTCGACTTACATCTGGAAATCAAATTAATTTTGAGGAACTCGCTGACCCTGACCACCCTATGGCAGTGATAATGATAGTCCCTGATGAAAAGAAAAGCCGTCACGTCATAGCTTCGCTTTTCGTTAATCAGTGCTATAATGCACTCGTTGACTATGCTAACAAATTCATCGGGCAGAAGTTACCGCAGAGAGTTCATTTCATTCTCGATGAGTTTGGAAACATGGTAAATATCCCTGACATGGATACAAAGATAACAGTTGGTGCAGGACGTAATCTTCTTTTTGACCTGTTCGTTCAGGACCTTAATCAGCTCGATACAAAGTACAATAATGCTGCCAAGACTATACGCTCCAATACAGGTAATCTTGTGTATATAAATTCTCTTGACGTAGATACAAACAAATATTTCTCGTCAGCCTTGGGTGACAGGACAATAGAATATACTACATACAGCGGTGACTTGCATAGCTTTCTTTCTCATCAAGCAGGCTCTGTGGATAGCGTACCGCTCATACGCCCTGAAGATTTATCCGAATTGCCATTTGGAACAGCTATTACTAAAAGGCAGCGTTGCTATCCTATAAAAACAGTTTTTGACCCATTTTACAAGCTTGGCATAAAAGCTCAAAGTATAGCAGAGATAGCAAAGACCATGGATTTTCGGTATAACAGTCTTGAAGAAACGATATATCCTATCGATAGCATATGGCAGAAGCTTTTTATCCCTATCAAAGATAACAAGGGATATATGTATAAGGCTGTTAAGCGAAAAGATCCTGCTGAAATAAAGAAGCTCACAGAAATGTACAGCCACGGCAGTCAGACTATGGTGCTGCCTATCTGCTTTGAAAATCAGATCTATAGGAAAATGCCTTTTAGTGATGATCCAAAAGAACGTGAATGGACAGAGATACCTTGTGATAATGCGCACATTGTGGAACTGGGCAAGATAAAGCTAGACGCTTATATATCTTCCGATGGTCATTCACGGACACGTTGGGACAACAAGCGACAAGAGATTTACCGAAACCGAAAAAAATCTGTTACAAAAGCAAGCTCGACAGACTACACGGATAAGAGGTTATCAGCTCCGTCACCGATCACTGAAGCATTGCAGATAATAAATTCACGTTCCGAGTTGTGCGCAGAGGGCGAGTACAACCGCCTTATTGAAGCAAAAAATAAGCCAGCGGTGGAAAAACTGATTAATCAGGCATTTACAAAGAAAATCATATCCAGAAAGCAATACGATTTGCTTAAACATGACATTGAGATTAACTTTAACAAATAGCGGATATATTTTTGCACAAATTTTTGCCCTGATTTTGTGCAATCCTATGATGTTGCAAAGAGCTGTGAATATAGCAACCTTGATTGCTTGCGACTTGGCAACAGCTATGAATTGACGAACCATTAGACCTGACAAAAGATAATTCATTGAAAAGGTAATCAATACATATGCTTAAGGATCTGGATTTCAGGTCCTTTTTTTGTTGCCTAAATATATTGGAAAGGAGGAAAGAAAATGCGCATACCAAACAGCTTTATAACGGACCTCAGAAGCAATTACACAGATTTTGCCGTAGCCTGCAAACTATATAGCCTTGTCAGCTCTCATACCAAGCGTAGCAGCAACGGCTATGAAGTTTGCATTAAGCAGGAAACTATAGCTGCTTCCTGCAAATGCTCTGTATCAAGCGTAAAACGCTCTGTGTGCCGTCTTGAAGAAATGGGTATAATTACGCATAAATATCGTTTGGACGGCTCTGAGGGGCGTTTAGGGGCATATCACTATGCGTTGAAGCCTTATGACCTGAGCAAAAACTATTTCTATATGAATAATCGTAAGGCATACTCTGCCGAATTGTCACCAAAGCTTTTCTATGTGTATGCAGTATTTTGCAAACTCATGTGCAATGATATAGCAAGATTTTATCAATCGCTTAATGACCTTTCTGCGCTCATCAGGCTGAGTAGGCAGAAGTGTCAAAGGTCATAGCGGTGCTTATTGACAGGTCCATGGTGCGCAAACAGCTCAAACGAACTAGAGCAGGAGATTATACGGACAATACATACTTCATCATCACTCGTAAACAAGGTTGCATAAAAAAAGCAGGACCTAGATCCAATAGGTCCTGCTCAAATGGTTTGTGTTCTCGTGGGAGTTCACAACTCAAACAGCTATATAATAACACCTCGGACGGGATTTGTCAATCCTTTTTGCGAAAATTTTTATTATATAAGCCGATTTTATTTTATTATGGGGGTAGTCCCTGATTTGCACCCTCATATTTATAACCCACTTTGTATTAATATCTAAAAAAGGTCAGATAGAGTAATTCTGTTATATTACTTAGTTCAGAATATGTAGTAATATATATGGCTTTTGATATTTTTGAAATTTGCCCTTTTGCCTTTTTTGGATAATTTTAGGAGGACTTTTTTATGTTGAGAAGAGAATATTTGATAAGATTGCGTACAGATATGCACTTTACCCGAGAAAACGTTGCTAAAGAGCTTGGCGTTAAAGACCGCTATCTCAAAAACATAGAGGACGGGCGAAGTCTATCTACGGAAGCTATAACACGGCACTTTATTGTTTTGTCAAAGCTTTTTGGTATATCAATAACCGACTTGGCGGCAATGGAAGCACTATACCAAGTTGCCAATATTGAGCTGATAGATACGATGTCAAATGAAACCACCGAGAGCAGTATTGACAATGTCGACTGATTTCGTCTTGCTTTCCTCAAAGCAATGACTATATATGTTTAACGTTGTAGTTGGGGTTGAGTGACCTAGTGTCGCTGATACAGTTACAGCGTCTATGCCAGCATTTATCTGCAGACTGGCGTTGAGATGTCTGAACGTATGAATGCCATAGAAGGGTAAACCATTTTTCTTGCACATTCTCTCAAGCCACTTGTAAGGCGTATTTGGGTGCATGGGCTTGCCATTTGCCTGCGTGAATAGCCTATCAGTTTTGACAATTTCTAAGCCTTTTCCTTTTCTGTTCCGAAAATCAAATTGCTGAGAATTTTGGTAGAGCTTCAGTAGCTTTGATAGTTCTTTCGGTATTTTAATAAAACGTTGTGATTTTTCGGTCTTAGTGACGTCTGTATAGATACCCTCTTTTGGCGTGTAATTTGAAGTCCGCTTTATCCTGACGTTGCATTTATCAAAATCAAAATCGTTCCATTCAAGACCTAGTATCTCACCTCTGCGTAGTCCTGTAAGCATAGCAAGTGTAAAGAATATTTGATATTTGAATTGAACGTGCTTTAATGTGCTTAATAATATCTTGGCTTCATCAATGGTGTAGATTTTAATCTCTTTCGGACGCATTGTTTCGCCATTGCCATTGATTTTGGGTATATCAACATCTGAGCAAGGGTTGTCTTTTATGTATCCGTATTTCACCCCATACGAAAAAACATTCGTAAGATACGTCATGTAATTCTTTATAGTTTTTCGTGATAATGGATTTCCTGTGCGTAGATTACCACCTTTTTCAGATAACTTATTAACATATGATTGGATAGTTATAGTCGAAATAGTTTGTAGACTGTTCTCACCCAAATCATGATTGATCCGATTAGCGATTAATCTTTCTGAATTGCGAGTTGTTTCACGATGATTTTTTTCAGCGTAATTTGTATACCATTCGTCAGCTAAGTGTTTAACTGTCATCTGTGTGTCTGTTTGAATATTTTCAAAAGTGTTTTCTTCGGCTGTTTTTTGTACTGATTGAGATGAAATAATAGTAGTCAATTCTGATATAATATCATCTTTCTGCTTTGAGCTTTCTGTTAAAATACGAATTTGCTCTTGTAAAATAGTATTTTGCTCCATTAAAAATCTTATTATCTCATTATTTTGCTTATCATAGAAATTCATTG